>JBFGLD010000702.1:0-4174 GCA_041576335.1 Anaerolineae bacterium
GGCGGCAGGAAGAGGTTGTTCAACCCGCCAGTATAGATCAATGGGGAAGGTAACAGCGGACAGGACTACGTCTTCAGGAGATTGGGTAGTGGGGAATTGTGCCTGTGACAAGTGTTGAACCGGCCACGTCGCGCCCAGCAAGGTTAAGGGCGGGCCAAAAGATTGATTTAGGGTTGTGGCTGTGCCGGGTAAGCGGTAGGCAGCTGAACTATCTGTGTGGTCAACTGTAACAAGTGCTTCGTCAGGAGGAATTTCAAATAGCAGTTCTCCTGCAGTTACGGCGGGGGCGTTGGTAAAAAAGCCAATCCGGAGCTCGTATTGGCCGGGCGGCATATCAAACGGGGGGGTGATTGTGCCCTGCTCAAATATGATTTCCCCGTTACGCCATTGCGTCGGGGGCGGATTTTCAACCGCAACGGGCCGGCTCTGCCCCTCGGCCCACAGGCGTCCCTGCGCGTCGACGAGCCGGATGAAAAATGCCTCCTCGGGCTTTTTGCCCAAATACTCCCAATATAGTTCAAAATCGGCCGGCTGACCGGGGCGCAGTGCTCTATCTCCCTCGGCCCACTGCCAGGCCAACAACGAGGCAATTCCGGTATAAGTTTGATCTTGAATGTAGTGATCCACGCCGAAGCTGGGGTAAATCCAGGCGTAATCAACCCCGTGCAAAGAAATGGTTTTTTCAGGCTGAAAGCGGCTCTGATAATAATCGAATAACACCTCATCCGGAAAGAGCCGCTGAGTCTGATTAATATAGAACACGGCGTAATCGCCGGCCAGAACTTTCCCCTTTTCCGCAGCGTAACTGATAGCGGGACCCTCATAATAAGGGGCAAAGGTCGACTGATACCAGCTCGCAACCCGGATCTGAGCGGCATTTTCTTTTTCGTTGAGATAACGGGCAGCCAAATCCAATCCTTCGCCCCAACCGATAGTCACCGCTTTTTCGGC
The DNA here is from genome assembly GCA_041576335.1 of Anaerolineae bacterium. Taxonomy (GTDB): domain Bacteria; phylum Chloroflexota; class Anaerolineae; order 4572-78; family J111; genus JANQQF01. The sequence continues at coordinate 952 of JBFGLD010000702.1, forward strand.
CGATTTGATGCCGCCTAGCAAGGGGTTGTAGTAGGTCAGGTAGTAGGGATAATTGGCGGCGACGAGGGAACCGTTAATAATTAAAATGGTTAAGACTAGGATGATCGTGCGCAGCCCATTATCTGTAGCGCCTGAAGCGGTGGGCGGGCGGCGCACGTTCGCCATAATAATCAGGCCGGCCGCAGCCAAAAAATTGAGCCAAGGATAAACCGGCAAGAAATAGCGATCTTGTTTCTTCTCGCCAACGGTCATAAAAAGATAATAACCGAAAACAAAGAGGAGAATGAGCGGGACATAGCGACGAACGAGCACGTACGAAAAAAAAGAGACCGTAGCACGTATTACGGGCGCTTCGGATGGCGAACCAACGCCGGAGGGCACCCGAATGCGGCCGGCTGTCCGCAGCGCCCAGGCTCCAAGCCCACCCAATAGCCCTAAAATCACTAAAGGTGAGGTACGATACAACCACGTAACCGGATAGAATAACGGACCGGGGTCTTGAGAAATATCCCCCAAAAAGAAATTCCCTTTGGCATGGCCACCCGTGGCATATTTGCTGCCGATGAAGAAAACCGTTTCTATGGCCTCTACCGGAATTACCCACAAGGCCGGCCAAAAGATGACTGCGATGCCGAGGGCCAGGCTAAACCAGAGCAGCCCATCGGCGACCAGCTTTAACAAATCAGTTAGTGGAAAGCGTTGCGCACCGTTGGACTCGATTTTTTCGCTTCGCCATTTTCGAACGAAAAACCAAAGTCCGGTCAAAGCCACAAACGGCATCAAATATAGAGCCGGGCTTTTGCTCAGGAAGCCAAGCCCGGCCAGGGCTCCGGATAGAATTAGCCAGCGGCGCCCGGCTTGCTGTCCCCAATAGATAAACATACACAATACCGAAAGCGTCATAAACGTGGTGCTGAGAGCGTCGTGGTGTATCACGCGCGAAAGTGCGATGTGAAAGGGATCGAGGGCAATCAAAATCGCCCCAACTAACGCAACCGGCGCTCCCCATAGGCGTCGAACCAGCCAGTAAACCGCCACAACCCACATCGACGTTATCAACACCGTACCTAACCGCTCCGGAACGATGAAGCTTGCATCAAGCGGATTAGTTGAAACTGCAACCACATAATCGTGGAGTGCGGTCGGGCGACCGTCCCACAGCCAACGCAGCACCAAACCAAAACTGCCGGTCCACATCGTGGTAACGCCGGGATGCCCGGTACGGAGAGTGCAGGCCAAGCCCTCGGCAAACTCCCACTTTTCCACCACGGTCGTACAGCGAAACGCAGGATTAGTCAGTCCGGCCAAAAAACTGCGCGAGCGATCAACCCATAGAAATTCATCGGGTGTTAGAAAACGCCCTAAGTCAAGCAAGCGAGGAATAAGAGCCAAAAGGAAAAGAGCTAATGATACAGCGCCGCCGGTCGTAAAGGCACGCGAGGCATAAGCTACGAGGCCTGAGCTAAAAAACGTTAAACGTGACGGATCGGGCGGAACGTTTGAAGTTTTAGCTAGAGATGACTTCTGGGTAGCCGTCTTCATGCTTCCAACATCTATTCTTACTCTTCACGTATTAGGGTCCAGGGCAATACCCAATGATCCTGCCCCTCAGCCAGCCGCAGCCGTTGGCCGGTTTCAGGTTGATACAGACCAATAATAATTTTGTAGAAATCGGGCGAGATCTGGGGGGGAATCGCTATGTAATAGGTGTCAACCACGACTTCATCTCTAACCCAGCGGCTTGTCGGCCACTCCCCCTGCTGGGGTTGGGAATCGACACCGGCCACGCGCTCATTCGCCTCCGCAGTTAGCAGCTGAACAAAGACGGTATAATCAGGCAGCCGGGATTTTTGAGCCTGCCAGGCAATCGTTACGCTAATGTAATCCTCGGTCAGGCCAAATTGATAAGCGCTCAAAGCGATCCGGTCCTCAAAAATCGCGCTTGTTTGTTCCATTTCCGGCGGAATTTGGAAGTGACGCAGTTCAATCTCTCCCAGCGGGCGTCCATCAATCCGCAGAGCATAAAGTCCTCGAGGGAGCTCAGCCGGCGCCATCAGGCTGTGCCGGCTCACAACCAGGTTGTCGGCAGTGTGGGTCAACTGACCGGGCCCTTCTGCCAATGAGGCCGCGGGTTCATCTAATTGCTGCATCCTAGCCTCGATCGCCGTCGAGTCGGCGGCAAAATCACCGTGATCGTGCCCGTCGTGAGAAAAATCAAAAACAGAAAGCGGGTCCAGGGTCACGACCGAGGGGACGTTGGGTAACGGATCGTTGGCCAGCCATAACACATCCAATTCAATTGATTGACCAATCGAGCCGTAGGGGGTCAACGGTCGAAACCCGATAGGTTTGGGTAAAATGGCCGGATCAAAACCTGGGTTAAGGGCCAGTGTTGGCTGAACCGCCGGACCTGGATAGACATTGGCGTAATTAATGCCGTCCAAATTTACTGAAAATATTGGCGACATCTGCTCGAAATAGCGAATGAAAGTTGGTGAAGGCTCACCTGATTGAACTTGTTTGCGGTAGAGAACGACATAATCCAGATTTTTTCCGGTTACACCCGATATGTCCCCCGTAAAGTAGGGAGCAACGGTTGAGGCATACGCTGTGCCGATGCGACGACTGTTTAGCTCGCCCTGTAAATAGCGCCCCACCTGGTCCAGACCTTCACCCCAACCGACTTTGACCAGGTGCGGGGCCGTATAGGCCCCACCCAACAAAGGATTGAAATAGGTAAAGTAGTAGGGCGCAGACGGCAATAAAATCGCCAGGGCAGAGATTGCAAGAATCGAATTGAACATGACTTTTGACAAATAAAACACACTGCGTGGGGCGTTGGGTCTCATACCTGGACCGGGTTCAGGGCGCTGGGACGCCGTTTGGATCTTACCGGTTACTAAGCGATACAGCGTCAACCAACCAAATGCCGCGATCACCGACAAGGCGGGAAAAACCGGCAAAATGTAGCGAGCACTCCGTTTGTCGCCCAAGGTTAAAAAAACCGTAAAGAGCCCGACAAAGGCAAAGAGCCAGAGAATAAGAGGTTGGAAGGTTGATAGGTTGACAGGCGTGGTGGCCTTTAGGGCCGGAGAGGACTGCTGCTGATGACTTTCCATTTCCCCGGGCCTGACCTCATTATCGACTGCTGTTTCAAGGTTCTGCCCTGCTGCCCTATTTCGCTGCCGAATTAGAACGAATACGACAACCCCTACGCCCACCA
>JBFGLD010000703.1:0-4170 GCA_041576335.1 Anaerolineae bacterium
ATGGCCATTCGATATTCGCCATTTTGACGATAGAGACGGGCAAGCGTTAGGGGACCAGCCGCCGTGGTAAAGTAGGTAATTGCGCCGCCGCCGGGTCGATTAGCCGGTCGAAGTTCAACCTCCCTAAGATTTTCGGCCGGGATGTCCGAGCGATTGGCATACCAGGAGCAGAACGCGCCGCAGTTGGGAAAGTAAAAGGTTTGGCGTTCATCATCGATGTAACTGACATCCATGAAGAGGACCGGTTTGCCACCGGAAACCTGCTTCAAAATTTCCATGGTCAGGGCAGCATCTCCGTCGGCTTCACAGGCCATCATTAGCGGCTCTTTGCGACCATCGGCATCATACGGGCCGGGCAGCAGCGCCGCCGAGATGCATTGCGGTACGTAGTGAGTGGTCAGATCCGGCATGCACTTAATGGCGACAAAATCCAATCCCATCTCTTCAATGATTTCTTTGGTGGCCAGGTAGCAACGTACCTGAAAAGCCAGCTTTTCAGGTGTCAATTTTTCGTTGTATTTGATGGCAGCCGCATTCTTGGCGAGCCACTGCACCATCTGTTCAGTTTTGTCCGGAGAAACAAGCTCTGACCGGCGAATAATTTCCAACTGGTCAATGTGTTCGGTATCCACACCAAACATTCGCTTCCACTGCATCGGGTCAAAGGTGCCGGTATCAATACCCAGCGAACGACCGCCAAACAGGCCAAAAACTTTACCGTGCAGCCGAGCGACTGCTGTGGCTGCCCTAAAATAGGGTATCACCCTATTTGAAATTGCACCATTAGCCGCATCAAAATCTTCCCGTACTCTTAAGTGGGGCAGGCCAATTTGTCCCAACGCGCCGGCTGCTGCCAGCAAGCCCACAGTACTGTGGGTGCTGGGGTGCTTGTTGCCGATGACTACGGTGGGCAGGTTTAGGCGCTGGATGCCGCGCACTACCAGGTTGGGTGTAGTCCAGCAAGGAAGGTGAGCCACCAATGCCTCTACGCCGGCCGCCCTTAAACCGTCAACCTGTGCGTCTATTTCATCTTTCGTTCGAGCGACGTTTTCTACAGCGTGTAGTTCAATGGGGAGTGACAGAAAATAAGTGATGGCTTCCTGGTGACGAGGTTCGGTCAAGCCGCGAAAGTAATGTTCCCATTCGTGTTTTCGGTTATCGCCAAAAGTGATTAAGCCAACTTTGGGCAGACTCATTTTTCCATTCTCCGAGGAAAAGCTTGAATGCTGCGACCACCGTCCGGGTAGATGGTTTGCCCGACAAAGTAGCTGGCGTCATCGCTTGCTAGAAAAACACAGACCCGGGCAATTTCTTCACACGAAGCAATGTATCCAATGGGTAAGCGATCCATCAACTGCTTATGTTTTGCCTCATTATTTACAACACGCTGCATCAATTCGGTCATGACCGGGCCGGGGGCACAACAGTTCACTCGAATACCCTTATCGATGAGAGACAGGGCCATAGCTTTAGTCAATTGATTCACCCCGCCTTTGGCCGCGCAGTAGGGAATCTGGTCGGCCAGGGCCAAGCGGGCCATCACCGACGAAACATTGACAATGACGCCGGGTTTCTCCTGCTCAACCATCACTCGTGCAGCCGCCTGGCTGACCAGAAATGTACCTTTCAGGTCGACGCCCATCACCCAGTCCCAATCCTCTTCGGTGATATCAAAGAAATCGGCGCTGTGGTTGACCCCGGCGTTGTTGACCACAATGTCGACCGTGCCGAAATGATCGACCGCGGCCTGAACCAGATTGGCAACATTTGCCTTGTTGCTGACGTCGCAGCGCACAAAAAGCGCCTCACCGCCCATTGCTTCCAGGTCGGCCACAACTTTTTCGCCCAAATCAACCGTGCGACCCGTGACCACCACCTTTGCTCCTTCTTTGACAAATTCCTCGGCTATCGCCACACCGATGCCTTTGGTCGCGCCGGTCACAATTCCAACTTTGTCTTTTAGTTTCATTCGCTTATTCTCCTGAGATCAGCCTGGTTCTTTAAAGCCTGACAGGTCTGTTCCATTATCCTACCGGCGGTTTTTGGCCGACTTCATACCGGGAGCGGATGTCCTCAATTAATTCGGCCACGTAATCAACGACGCGGGTAACGATTCTTTCGCCCTTTTCACGGGTGGCTTTGGTGGCATCGCCGATGATGCCGTTGTCCAGTTCTTTGTATTCGGGGCGGGCAAAGGTGCCTTCAAAGTGGTACATCATGCCCGGTCGGGGCCGCATTCCCGGCGCGATGATAAATTTGCGGTCGACCAACGGTTCGCCGCCGCCCTTGCCGGCCTTGCTCATATCCACCAGTTCCGGGAACAGGTACAGTGCTACAGAGGTTTCGGCCTCGTCGGCGTGCCACATCCAATCCTCCAGCACGTCCTTGTCGTCGCGCAGAAAATCGTACCAGTGCAGCGACAGGGCAAAAAAGCCCTCGATGCCCAGCTTGTGGACGGCCACAATTGTGGACGACACCTGGCCGTGTGCCGACAAAATGATAAATTTGTTGTAGCCGGTCACCGATGCGCCGCGTACAATGTCCATAATCAGGCCGATGTGGGTCTCGTAGGTCAGCGGAATGTTGCCCGGCATCTTCCAATGGTGGTAGGGATGGGAGCCGTACATGGGGCAGGGCAGCAGCATCACGCCGGTTTTCTTGGAGATCAGTTCGGCCATACCGATGGCGTTGAAATCATCATCGCCACAGGGGCAATGGGGGCCGTGTTGTTCAATAGCCCCAATCGGTAAAATGGCAATATCACAGACTTCTTTGGCGTGCCTGACAATTTCGTCGGCGGGTAAATTTTGCCACCATAATGCTTTTTGTTCTGACATTTCTTGATCCTTTCGTTAATTGTTTGATTTTTTGTGCTTCTTTAGTGGTTATCCTTGATACTCCGGCAACTTCGCCTCCACCCCCAACTCATCCCCCAGGACAACCAGTTCATTGTAGAGATTTTGCGGTAGGGGGATGCCGTTTGCTTTGCGCCTAAGGGCGGTGCGATGCTCTATCTCGCCGGGCAACATCATTTTGTTGGACTCAGTCCACATGGGAGAAGTCTTGATGGTTTGATAAAAATCTGCCATCCGGGTTTTCATTTCGTCCTGGCTGATGAAGATGAGTGGGTTGATGACAATCATAAAATGGCCGGTCAGGCTCGGTTCGTCGGGATGCTGGTACATACTTTTCATCTGATGCTGAAAAACGCCGCCGGTAATCAGTCCACACAAAATATCAACGGCGTAAGACAGCCCCAGCCCCTTATGACCGCCCACCGGCAGCAAAAATCCGGCAAAGGCTTCGTCGGGATCATCAGTAGGACGGCCTTCTCTATCTGTGGCCCAATCCAGAGGAATCTTTTCACCCTTTTTGCTGGCCAGCAGCAGTTTTCCCCCGGCCACGTTAGAAAGCGAGATATCCAGCACAAATGGAAATTCACCAAAGGTTGGAATAGCCAGAGCAAGAGGATTATTGCCGGTAATCGGTTTGCTGCCGCCGGGGGCGACGATATTGGGTATCGTATTCGTCATCACCATCCCAATCAATCCTTGCTCTGCGGCCATACGAGCATAAATACCTGCCGCGCCAAAATGATTGCTACGAACCACGCCCACTGCCGCAATATTAAATTGTCCGGCCAATTCAACGGCTCGATTCATTGCCGCCCGGCCCACAATAAAACCGGCGCCATCATCACCGTGCATAATCTCCATTGCCTGCGAGCCGAACATGGTTTTGATGTGTGGTCGAGGATTCATTGCCCCGGAACGCAGCCGCTTAATATATAGGGGCACCCGTAACACGCCGTGCGAGTCAATACCCCACAGGTTGGTCTGTACCAGGGCATCTGCACAAAAAACCGCATCCTGCTCGGTCATGCCGGTACGGCTGAATAGTCTGGCAGTAAAGTTCTGCAGGGTGTTATCCTGCACCCTAACCTCATTTTCTGACATAGAACCGATCTCCTTGTATTATTTCTTGCGCAACTACCAGGGGTAGCTTACAAATGAGGCGTTTCCAAATTTAATTGTATACGTATGCAATTAGACTGAACGGTATTATAAGACCAATACTTAATTTACACAAGTGACACCGATGAGATATACGGTCAAGTAGTAGAACCTTAAAATTGTATAAACGTGCGAGAGCTCAACGATAGAACCCGCA
>JBFGLD010000704.1:0-4164 GCA_041576335.1 Anaerolineae bacterium
CGCGGGCGCTCAGGGCACTGTCAACCGGCAGGACGATACCGTTGACGTAAGATGCGTCTGCGGAGGCCAGAAAGAGGATCGCCTGAGCTATTTCTTCAGGCCGGCCAAATCGTTTTGACGGGATGTGACGGCGAACACTATTGACCAGCTCTTCATTGGGGAAGCCGGCCAACATAGCGTTTGTCTCAATCAGGCCGGGCGAGACGGCATTGACCCGCACCTTATAGGGAGCCAGGTCCAGGGCCATGGCCCGGGTGAGGGCCTCGATAGCCCCCTTCGTGGCACAGTAAATAGTACGCTGCGGAACGGCCAACCGAGCCAGAATCGAACTTACGTGGATAATGCTGCCCCGGCCGCGTTTAGCCATCTTGCGGCCGGCTATTTGGCTGAGGTAGTAAACTCCCCGCACGTTGATTTGCCAGACCCGGTCGAACTCGTCAAGCGACACCTCTAAAAAGGTGTCGCGGTTAAAGCCGGCAGCATTGTTGACCAGGGTGGTCACCGGGCCAACGGCTTCCGCTGCCTCGACCAGCCGCCGGCAGTCGTCGGGGCAGCCGACATCGGCCTGAACGAGCGTTCCTTGACCAAGCTGCTCGGCCTCGATGGCAACCAAAGTCTCTTTAGCCGCAGCCTCACTGCTGTTGTAATTGATGATGACGTGAGCCCCCTCCCGCGCAAAAGCCAAGGCTGTGGCTTGACCAATACCCTGGGAGGCTCCGGTCACGATCACGACCTGGCCTTCAAATCGTTTCTCTTGAGTCATCATGCCTCTTTCACGTTTGACATAGCGGCCGTCGGGGCCGATGCTTCGTTCATTAGTAAAACACTATCCCTCCATCAAAGTTGATAGCCTGCGCATTAACCAACGAGGCCTCATCCGAGGCCAAAAAGGCAGCCTATCCGGCCACGTCGGGCGGCTACCCGTAACGACCTACGGGAAAAGTCTTCAAAATTTCGGCTCGCCAGGCCTCCCGTGTTGTGCCGGGCCGGTCGGCCAGCGATTGGTAGGTGTGGGTCAACATGTCGGTTTCAATTGGACCGGGGCAAATGGCGTTGATGGTGCTCCCCTGTGGCCCCAGCTCCCGGCCAGGGCCCGGGTCAGGCCGACGACGGCACTTTTGCCGGAGCAGTAGGTCGCTTCGTTCGGAAAAGCAATTTTGGCCGCCATGGCGGCAAGGTTGATGATCCGCCCCCAACGCCGGGCCAACATAGGGGGGCCGCCAACCGGGAAGATAAAAACATGCTCTTGAAATCGTTTTTTTGCTAACGCCAATGTCGTTTTACCTTGCGGTCAGTGCCGCACCGGTCGGCCAGATTGACAGCGGCGGATTGGCACTGAGCCAGAATAGTCGCTTCGTTTAGAACCTGGATAACGCCATCTTTCATTAAAATCTTCCCATCGGCAATCGTAGTGGTGACATTCTCCTCGCCGGACGAGTAAACCAGGGTTGCTACCGGATCGTGGGCCGGTACAATCTTGGCCGAATTGCGCGAGAGTACGAACATATCCGCTTTTTTGCCAACCTCAAGCGAGCCAATCTCCGTGCTCAATCCCAAGACTTTGGCGGCACCACGGGTGGCCCAGTCGAGAACCGTCTGGGCATCTATGACCGAGGCCTCACCGGCTCCGACCTTTTGCAGCAGCGCGGCCATTTTCAATGACTCGAGCATATCCTGCGAGTTGTTGCTGCCGGCCCCATCGACGCCAATACTGACGGTGATTCCCGCCTCGGCCATCTTTACCATCGGGGCAATGCCAGAGCCCAGATACATGTTACTGACCGGATTATAAGCGACCTTAACGTCGTGTTCAGCCAGCAGTTCGATCTCCGGGTCGGTCATTACTACGCAGTGAATGGCCAGAAAATCAGGTCCCAAAAAGCCGATCTCATGCAGATAGGCAATCGCATCTTTGCCGTGACGCTTCCGCATCAACAGGTTATCGACATTATTTTCGTTGAGATGCATGGTCAGGAACGTGCCGGTCTCCGTAGCAAAGGCGCGGCTCCGCTTGAGGGCTTCATCGGTCGCCACCCAGGGCGCCCCAACCGCCAGCCAAATGGCCATACGATCGCCGGCCGGATATTGCCGCAGCAAGCGGGCGGTCTCATCCAGAAATTGATCGACCGGCTTAAGGAGCGCCGGCGGCAGGCCATATTCACCAAAATCGGAGATAGTACTGCTGTACCGACCCCGCAGGCCGCTGTCGAGCATGGCCTGAATATTTGCCTGGTGAACCGCAAACGAGGGGACCGCGTAGCTCATATCGACTAGGCTGGTCACCCCGGCGTGGATGTGCTCGAGGCAGCCGGTCAGGGCAAACAGGTACATCTCATCCGGCTGAATGTGCACGGCCGTCGGCGCGGTCACCACCCTGACCCACTCCTGGACGGCCATGTCTTCCCCCAGACCCTTGACGCCGGTTTGAAACAAGTGGGTATGCGTATCAATTAGACCCGGAAAGATGGCGCTGCCTTCGACATCCAAAACCTCTTTGGGGTCATAGCGGCTCTGCATGTCATTTGTGGGGCCGATCGCCACAATCCGGTCCGCCTTGACGGCAATCGCGCCATCGGCAATAATGGACCGCCGAGGATCTTGAGTTACGATCAGGCCATGGCCTAGCAGCAGGTCAATCGGTTCCATCGTCAGATCCTTTCTCCGGCTCGCACATCCAAGCTAATCCTCTTCGATGATGCACAAGACGGTGCCAATCACAATCTCTTCAGTTCCTTCCTCGACCAGTATCCTCGTAATCACCCCATCAACAGGAGCCTCCAATTCGTTAACGACCTTTTCCGTTTCAACATCGGCAAGCACGTCACCCGCTTTGACCCGATCCCCTTCCGCTTTGTGCCAGGCGGCCAGGGTGCCATCTTCCATGGTTAAGCCCCACTTGGGCAAAATTACGTCGACTGCCATCAATTCGTGTCTCCTATAAAATAGGGTTAAGGGGTGGAGTTACACAGAGCAACAAATCAGAAAACTTTGCGTATCTCTGCATCTTCTCCGTGTGCTCCATGTTTCTCTATCAGTAGTCCAAGGCTGCTTGAATGGCCGCCTTAATATCATTTCTATCCGGTAAGATAATTTTTTCCAGCGGGACGGAAAAGGGAATCGGCGTATCTAATCCGCAGACCCGGCGTACCGGCGCCTTGAGCTTAGAAAAAACCTCCTCCGAAATTGATGCGCTCACGTCGGCAGCTAAGCCGCCCATTTTTGGGGCTTCGTTGGCCACCACCGCCCGACCCGTTTTGGCCACAGACTCCAACACGGTCTCCTGATCCCAGGGGCGGAGGGTTCGTAGATCAACCACTTCGACGGAGATACCGGCCTTTGCTAGTTCTTCGGCAGCAGCCAGGGCCTCGTGGGTCATTTTCATACTGGCGACTACGGTGAGGTCGTGACCCTCGCGGACGATGGCCGCCGTACGCAGGGGAACCGTATATTTGCCTTCCGCCACCTGGCCTCTCAGACGATAAAGCGCCTTGTGCTCCAAGAAAAGGATCGGGTTGTCATCCTCGATGCTGGCAATCAACAGCCCCTTGGCGTCGGCCGGCGTGGAAGGGCCAACGATTACCAAGCCGGGCACATTCATAAACCAGCCTTCAACCGATTGGGAGTGGTGGGGACCACCGCCGAAGCCGCCGCCGGCAGCGGTCCGGATCACGATGGGTGCTTTGAACTGGCCGTCGAACATATAGTGCATCTTGGCCGCATTGTTGACAATCTGGTCATAGCAAGTTCCCAGAAAATCAGCAAACATAATTTCCGGTACCGGGCGCATGCCGACCATAGCTGCACCCACGGCGGTGCCAATTATTGCCGCCTCCGAGAGCGGCGTATCTCGCACTCGCTCGGCCCCATATTTGTCAAATAACCCGCGCGTTACGCCAAAATCGCCGCCCATTTGGCCGATGTCTTCGCCTAACAGGAATACTTTGTCATTTTCGGCCAGCATAATATCGAGCGCAGCGTTAAGTGCTTGCACCATAGTCATGCGTTTCATCGGCGTTCGACCTCCCAACCGGCGTAAACATTGGCGGTGGCCTTGGCCGGGTCTGGCGGGGGGCTGTCCAGGGCAAACGTGATCCACGTTTCAACCTGGGCATCGACCTCTGCCTTTATGTTATCCAGGACCGCCTCAGCAGCGAGGCCTTCCTC
>JBFGLD010000705.1:0-4163 GCA_041576335.1 Anaerolineae bacterium
CATCCGGCACCTGCACATTGTAAATTAGGCCAAAGATAAAAGAGTCATCAAACAGGGGCACCTTAACCAGGTCGCCAAAGCGTGGAGTCGCCGGCTGCAGAACCCGACAGCCAACGACAAAACCAACCGTACTCGCCCGCAAAACCCAGCCAACGCTAAGGGCAGTCGTCATAATTGAAAACTTTCTTTCCTCGATCTAAAAGCGTTTTTATTAGATTGCTTCGACGAAATAGCCGGCCTCAAGCCTTGGCGACGCATCTCGACGGCCAGCATCAGTTCAACCGCTTCACGCTCCTCGTTAGAAATCACTGCCAATTCGTCTGCCCTGGCCAGTACGTAAGGATACCCGCCGGTGAGGGCGGCTTGCCGCACGATCGCCGCATGCAGGGTGTCGACTGCCTGGGTATCGTTAGCAAGCCAGGCCGGTACTTCAATCCGGGCCAGGTTAGGCTTTGCCGCGGCTCCTCCCACATTAACGTAGAAGAAGTAGATCCCGTGGCCCGCCTGTTGATACTTTTCACCACCCTTGGCCCGAACCGCAAAAATAGCACTGCGCTGGCCGGATCCAAGAAAATCGAATAATTCCAAATCAGTCAAAAACCGAAAGCGGCTCTGGCGTAGTGTCTCCTCGCTGATGGCTTCCGGGGCAAGAGAAGCCAAATGCAGCAGCGACAACACAAACGTACTGCGTGGACGATCGATATATCCGGCTGCCAAAACTCTGGCCGCTTGCAAAGCGGCCAACGAGTCGAGATATTGGTTGAGGTAAGCTTCTTGCTGGAAAAACGGCAAATCGATAACCCGCAGCGTCAACTGTCCGTCGATCAGGGCGACCACGGGCTCGGTACCGTCACGTGCGGCGGGCGCCAACTCCGTCAATACTCTCAGTTCGGCCAAATCGCGCTCGACCGCAACCATGCTGCCGGATATCAGGCGACCTTGATCGTCAAAAAGATCTTCAGGCCGGTAACACAAAATCGGTTCAGGATGATAGGTTTGGGGTTTTCGATCCGAGCCGTGCCGGTAAATAATGCTGCCAACGTTAATTAGGTAATATAGCGTAATCGCATGACGATCGGGTAGAATCTGAGAGCCGTCGCTGGCCATTATGGTTAGGCGCTCGGAACTTGGCGGTAAAGGATAAGCCTGGGCCAGGGCTTCAGCTGTAGGTGCTGCCCCCACCCATTCAAAGCGCTGCTGCTGTTGTACTTTCTCGGCCCGGTCGACCCGATCGGCTAGGCCGGCAAAGTCGGTGGAATACGCTTGCAGGAGCTCACGAGCCTCTGAGATGATCTGCTCACGGAGTGTGCTGTGCTCGGCCAGGCTGTGGCCCATAGCCTTAACTTGACTGGCGACCTTATAAAGTTCGAGGGTCATATCATTATCTAAGGAACGGTTGTCAATTATCAGGGACGGATTCTAATTGTCTTGTCGCTTCAATCATTCTTGATCATCCTGGCGGTTCACCAAAGAGATTGGTAACCCACCCCCGAATCCGGTCCGGTAGGCTAAGAATTTTGTTTTTCTCTCGAAACGGACTGCCGGCAAAATCTAATAATCGTGCGGTTGGATTATCGGCCTCATGAAAGTCAATGCGAACATAAGGCAAGCGCGAGGGAAGCGGGTTATAGGTTTGGACTCGACTAAAGAGGGCCTGCCAGGTTTCGTCAGACGCATCGGAATAATCATTGAGCCAACAGCCGGTATTGATGTAAAGACCTCCGTTTTTCAGAGGCACTTGAGTGGGGTGATGGGTATGCCCAAAAAGTACGACCGCAGCGCCTTCTCGTTGAGCGATTTCTTCCGCCGCTTGACGCAGCAAAGCGCGCTGATTTTTTTGAGCTGCCCGGCCCATAGACAGAGGATCGCTAGGGGCATTGGGACAGGATGATAATCGGCCTGTATTTGAGTCTGCCTGGCCGTTATCAAAAAAATATTGTTGAATTTGTGAGTAAAATTCCTGCCGAAAGACGGCGTCGTCGGCGCAGCGCTGCAGCGTTTGGTAAGTGGCTTCTCGGTGCGACAAGTTTTGCAGCAAGTTGGTAGACGGACTGGAAGTCATTCGGGTTGGCCCGGCACCATTGGTTCCGATAACGAGCGAGTTCTGAACAAGATTATTCAAAATGTCGGCTGCTAAGGGTAGGTTCCACTGCAGAGTGCACCAAAAAAGGGTAGTCACCGGCTTGATACTGTTAGCAAAAAAGTATCTGGCTTCAGGCTCGTTAAATAAATCGATAATTAGGCGAGAACCTGCCGGGTAATAAAGTTGGCTGGGGTCCTGGGGCTGGCGCGGATCAAGAAAATCCGCATAGCGATTTATTGCCTCGGCCCGTTGATGACCGTGCTCGACATAGATCTTTTCCCGACTGACAAACTCTTCGGCAAACAACAGCAGCGAAGCCCGCGAGCCCGTCGCCCTCAACATCCTCCGTAAACTGCTTTTAACTCGAGGCCAGAAGAGATGTACATCATGATTGCCCTTAATGATCGTAATCCGGCGCTTTGGTACGCCGGCATGCATAAAATTTGAAAGTACGTCAAAGATCTTTGAATGTTGTTGTCGAATAAGGTGCAGGCGTTTGAGAGAAGCCTCTTCTGAAGTGTTGAGAAAAACTTCTTTGGGATATGTTTGGCCGGGCTCAAAATGGTCTACGGCCGGGACGCAGAGAAACTCGAGGAAGTTACCGTTGATAATTAGTTCAAGCTCACGCCGGTACCGTTCGCTTTCCTGTTCGATTTCGTGTAGAAATTCAATGAATTGATCGTCGGCAACAAAATCGGCGCCATAATTTTCACCTGTTGAATTTCCTGCGCCAATGTATAAATCCGAAAGGACAAATTTCAGTTTCTGTCCCACTAAATCCCTCCCAAGATAAGTTCAATTGTGGCATTATACCATACTACGGGTTTAAATTAAACTTTTGCGAGTTCAACGCAATTTGCGTAGACTTAGTAAATCGTGGGGTTGGTAGCGGCGGCTTTAGCGCCTTAGACTATTTTTGACAATGCATCAGTTCTTTTCAATAAAAACAAGGAGGTTGATATGATCCTGGGGGTTTTTTCAGACGTTCACGATAACTTGAGCAATTTGCGCCGGGCGCTTGAAATTTTCAAGCAGCGGGGCGCCGCAGCTTTGATATTTTGCGGCGATTTTTGCTCGCCCATTCCGGCTCGCGTAATGGGCAGTGAGTTTGATGGAGACGTGCACATCGTTTTTGGCAACGGGGACGGCGACCGCTTTGCTATTTCTAACATCTCAGGCGGCTCATACCCAAATCTCAAGCTTCACGGTGAGTATGCGGAGCTCGATTTTGAAGGGGTTAAGATTGCCGTCACGCATTACCCCTTCTATGCCAGAGCCTTAGCCCGTACTGGCGATTACCAGGCCGTTTTCTCCGGCCACACACACGAACCTCACGAGGAGCGGTTCGGGGATTGTCTCTGGATGAATCCGGGCGAGATTTTGGGTTGGAAAGGGAAACCTTCGTGTGCGGTTTACGACACGATCACAAACTCGGGGGAAATAATAACCATATAATGGATATTCCTACCCACTCGCGACTGCGGTGGGGCTCACGCTTCCTAGGGCCATGGTCGGATGTTACCGTTAATGCCATTTTTGGGCTGACCTGGTGTGATGCTGCATTTTTTGGAAAAATAGGAGCAGGGTTTAACTCCTCCGCCTCAGAAATCTAAATAGTTTCTGTGACTTTATGCAATCTACGGGGTTGGTCTGGGGTGTAATTTCTAATGTGGGCTAGATGCATGGCAAAATCACGTCCTACGTTTTACGCTAACGGTAACTTCACCGGCTGCCCACTCTCCGCCGAGGCATAAACCGCCAGGGCTACTTCCAACGCCTTGTAGCCGTCCTCGCCCGTTACTTGCGGCCTTCGCTGCTCGCGGATGGCGGCCACAAATTCGTCAATCATAGCCTGGTTGGCATCGGAGCCCCAATTGCTCCAGTAGTGGGTTGAGTCTTTTTGGTTGTAAATATTTAAGTTTTGGCTGAAGGCATCGACCATGGCCAGCCCACGCTCGGTAATCAGTTCCATGGTCAGGCCGCCCCATGTGGGATAGTTGAGTGGTTTACTCCAGCTACAATCAATGCTGGCAAAAGTGCCGTTTTCAAAAGTGAGCATAATCAGCCCGCCGGTTTCCAC
>JBFGLD010000706.1:0-4157 GCA_041576335.1 Anaerolineae bacterium
AAATGAGGCGGCCAGGATCTGGGTCGAGTTCTCGGCCAGTTCGATGAAGGGCTGCCCATAAATGGCAATCAGCACGGTCATAACTAAGGTTACGGTGACCACCGCATTCAACATAAAACCGGGCCGGATTGGTGACTCGTCCTCGCCCTGCTCAAAAAATACCAGGCGCGCCACCCCAAAATAGTAGTAGACCGAAACAACGCTATTGAGGACACCAATAAAGGCCAGTAGGTACAGTTCACGTTCAATTGCCGCGCCAAAGACAAAGAGTTTCCCCATGAATCCGCCGGTCGGGGGGATACCAATCAGGGACAGGAAAAAGACCAGTAGAGCTATACTCAAAAAGGGCGAGCGGCGAATCAAACCCGCGTATTCAGCAATATTAGCCGTGCCTGTTTTATTTTCAAGAATAATGGCCACGGCAAAAACCCCCATGTTGGTAAAAACGTAGGCAAAGAGATAAAGCAGAATGCCGTTGATGCCGCCTGACAGCGCCTCGCTGGTAGGTTGGGAACTCCAGGCGGCCAGACCGATGAGCATATACCCGGCTTGAGCAATACTGGAGTAAGCCAGCAGTCGTTTCATATTGGTCTGCCACAAAGCGATCAGGTTGCCAACCGTCATGGTCAGGATGGAGATCAGGACTAAAATGGCCGTCCAATTTACGTCGTAAGCCGGCAGCGCCACGACAAGCACCCGGATCAATACGGCAAAGCCGGCCACCTTCGGACCCACCGACAGAAAGGCTGTAATCGGCGTGGGGGCGCCCTCATAGGAATCCGGCGACCACTGGTGGAACGGAACCAGGGCAATCTTAAAGCCAAAGCCGGCTAATATCAATATGATTACGGTGACGATAAATCCAATACTTTGGTCGCCGATGCGAGCGGCAATTGTGGCCAGGTCAACGCTGCCGGTTACGCCGTACAGCAGCGAAAAGCCATACAGCATCGCCCCCGAGGCGACGGCTCCGTAGAGCAGGTATTTAACGCCAGCTTCGGTAGACCGGGCATCGGTCCGGAGATACGTCGTCAAGATGTAGCTGGTTATGGACAGAAATTCGATAGACAGATATATCAGCACCAAGTTGGTCGCGCTCGACAGCAGCATCAGGCTCAACCCGGCCAACAGGGTTAAAGCAAAAAACTCACCCCGGAAGGGCGTATGATGTTTCAAGTACTCTACGGCGGTCAACCCGACCAGGGCTACGGTCAAAGCCGACAATAGCTTAAAGAAGAGGGCCATTGGGTCAACGGCCATCATGGGTACCGCCCGCAATTCATCAGTGGCCACGGCAAACGTAACGCTGGCAGCATTATTCCCCCAGATGTTCATAGTGGCCAATATGACGGCGATAGCGCCGGCAAAAGCAACCCAGGGCAGAACCGTGAGGCTTCTGTCATCCCCCTTCCAGATAATATCCAAGGTCAGGATTACAAAAGCAACAAGGGTGATAATGATTTCAGGTAAAAGTAACAATACCTCGTTCAAATTCTTGCCTCCGTGATGGAGCTGAGTTCTCTCGGAACGTGAGATTCAGGCCTCATGACCAAAGGATTACGGCATACGCCATACGTTCGGAGGGCGTGGGGCGTAGACCTTGGATTGCTGCACTGCAAATGACTTTCCGAGAACTCTCGAGATTAGTGATCTAAGCTTGGACAATTGAACTAAATCTCCACTTACCGATCTCCCCCGACCAAACCTATTGGAACGGCGCCAAAATGAGGACACTGGTGGCATTGATGGTATTAACCAAAAAAGTTGGATAAATACCAATCAAAACCATGCCGATAACCAGCGGCGCCATAGTGACATACTCGAAGGGGGCCATATCCATTCTAAAGGGCCAATGCTCGGCATCATAAATCTTATTCCATTTCTCTTCATCAAATTCGCCCAGGAAAACGTATTGGATAATTTTGTACAAAATGTAGGCTGCGGTTAACACAATTGCAATAATACCGACAATGGCAAAGCCGGGGATGATATGGAATGCGCCCCGGAAGACCAGAAACTCGCTGATAAAGCCGGCCAATCCCGGCAGTCCCAGCGAGGCAAAGGCGGTGACCATCATCACGGCGTAATAGGCCGGTAATTTGGCCGACAGTCCGCCAAACGCCTTTAAATCACGGGTGTGCGTTCGCTCATAAATAATCCCGACTAAGAAGAAGAGGCCGCCCGTTATCAAGCCGTGGTTGACCATTTGCAGAACCGCCCCGTTTAGGGCGATAGCCCGGCTATCAAAAAATGCGTCGGCCGACCCGGGGGGCACAATGGCAACGGAAGCCGCCAGGCCCAAGATAAAGTAACCCATATGGCTGACCGACGAGTAGGCAATCAGACGTTTCAGATCCCACTGAGCCAGGCTCACCAGAGCGCCGTAGATCATGCTAATAATGCCCAAGGTAGCGACAATGTAAGCCATATTTTGAAACACGGAGGGGAAGAAAGGAATGAGGACACGAACCATGCCATACCCGCCCAACTTTAACAACACCCCGGCCAGAATCACCGAGCCGGCGGTGGGCGCTGCCGTATGCGCATCCGGCAGCCAGGTGTGACACGGCCACAATGGTACTTTGATAGCAAAGGCCACAAAAATAGCCCAAAAGGCCGTCGTGGCCAGGGCCAGGTTGGCTGGATTGGTATCATCCAGGAAAGTGCCCGCCAGCCGGGTGGGAATTTCGGTAATGTCCCAAGTACCGGTGGCAATAAAAATAGCAATGAAGGCCAGCAGCATGGCCACCGAGCCAACCAGGGTATAAATAAAGAACTTGATGGCCGAATATTGCGGGCGATCTTTGGGTAAGCCCCAGATGGCAATGAGCAAGAACATCGGAACCAGGCCAATTTCCCAGAAGAAGTAGAAGAGGATCAGATCGAGCGACACAAATACGCCCAACATGCCCATTTCCAGCAGCAGGAACAGGGCAAAGAATTCTTTGACTCGCCGGTGAATCACGCGGGCAGAATACCACAGGCTGAGCGTGGTCAGCAGCGTTGTCAAGACGACCAGAGGGATGCTCAAACCGTCAACGGCCATGTGATAGCGAACCCCAATGGCCGGAATCCATTCAAAATTTTCGGTCCAGGTGGCGAAGTACTGGCCTGAGTCGTCATAGGTAAGCCACAAAAAGAGCGAAATTGCCAAGGGGATTATACTCCAGATCGTCGAGAAATTCTTGATAAGCCTCTCGTTATCCTTGCTCATCAGCATAATGATGACGGCCCCTAGCAGCGGAAGAAAGATCATTGCACTTATCATTAGGCTCACTACTCCTTATAATTTATTCGATACGTATTGTTGGATGGGCCCGGTTAGCAACACCTCCGTGCTATTGAACCAGGGCAATATTACCGCCCTGACCGGTCCAGATCGCCAGATATATTCCGATCAAGATTAGTAAAGCGATTACCAGGATTAAGAGATAGTTTTGGACTCGCCCGGTTTGGAGCAGACGCAGCTGCCCGCCAAACCAGCGGAAAGACTCCGGAATACCGTTGACAAAGTAACCGTCAACGCCGTACTTATCAAACATTGCGGTCCCATCGGCGACAACGCGGGTCAGGGTGCCAAAGAAGTCAACGATTGGGTTGATAACCCAATCGTAATCAAATTTGGCGCTAAGGTTCGCTAACCATATCGCGGGATAGATGAACAGGCCCCGATAGATTTCATCGAAGTAATATTTGTTGTACCAGATAGCAAATATCGGGCGGCCGACCCCTGGGATAAGCTGAATGGGATCTTTGGCATCAGCGCTACGAACGCGAGAATAGCGCCACGATCCTAAGGCGAAGAAGAATAGGCCTAGAATGGTTGAGATAATCGCCACTGTCCAATTGAAATCCACGCTTTCCAGCGCCAACCCAGAGGCCGCTTCTTCGGCAAAAGCGTGCACTTCGCCGGCAAAGCCGTGTAGCCAGGCATTACCTCCAATATTTTCGGGAATGTTGGTAAAGCCAAGAATTATGGAAAAGAAGGCCAAGACAAAGAGTGGCCAGGTCATAGCCTTGCCTGGCTCTACCGCGTGCTCGGCCAATTCAGTTCGAGGCCTACCCAAAAAGACTAAACCTATTTGACGTCCCATGTAAAAGGCAGTGAAGACAGCCCCGAGCGCCCCGGCAATATAGGCCGTCAGAGAGAGCGGGTT
>JBFGLD010000707.1:0-4153 GCA_041576335.1 Anaerolineae bacterium
CGGACAAGGTGCTTACGGGCGAATGGCCATACCCCCGGAAACCGAACGGGCCATCGACGACGCCGGCATCAATCTTATTGCCGAGGCCACGGCAGAAGCCTGCCAAACTTACAATGCTTTGCGGGAGCAGGGAGCGATTGTAGCCGCCCTGCACTTGACCTGCTAAACCAACAAACAGAAATAGGGAGAGAGAAAATGAGTCATAACCATCGGCATGGAACACCTCAAGAAACAATTGAAAATTTACGCCAGCCGATGCGCCCGGGTCGAAAATTTTTCCTTTTTTTTCGCAATAACTGGCTCAAACTTCGCACCGGCTCAAGTTGTTGCGGTAACCACGGCGAGCCCGGCTGCTGACGCCGCAAAGACGCCCCGTGAGGGTGTTGAAAAGAAATTACAGCGATCATTCACTCCCGGAGTCCCGCGGCACTGATTACGCCGAGCAGGGCCACCCCGGCCAAAAATAGAAACACGACCTGGTACGCTTCAATCAGCACCGGCAATCGATCGAGCCCCTGCTGTAGAACAACGCCCGCCAGCGCAACCCCGAACAGTGTACCGCTAAAGCGAATCATGCTGTAAAGCCCGGCTGCGGCGCCTGTCTGCTCTTTAGGAATCTGCCCCATCGATGCCCGGTGCAGGGCAGCCAGCGACAGGCCGGCCCCCAAACCATGGCCGGTCAGCCCGACCACGATAATAGTCAATGAGGCCGTACCGGGCAGCAGGGCAAAATAGACCATCCCAGCCACCTGGGTCGATGCGCCGATCAGAACCGGCCGGCGGCTGCCCCAGCGGTCCGCCATCTGGCCCCCCAAGCGCATCGTTACCAACAGCGCCCCGGCGTGAAGCATCAACAGGAACCCGGTGGTTGCGGCACTCACCTGGTGTACGTCGACCAAATAGAGCGGTATCAAAAAGCCGATGCCGCTGCTCATCGTAAACATCCGGATACCCGAACCTATCGAGGCCCGGCTGAAGTTTTTGAGAGCGAACGTGTTCAAATTAATAAAGGGGGCAGCTTGGCGGGTTTCCCAAGTTACAAAGCCGCCAAACAACACAATAGTGGTTACGAACAAGCGCCAGTCCCGCAGCGGTGGTACACCGGTAACCGGACGGCTGGAAACGTAAAAAACCAACATCGTCGTGGCGGCACTTAACAGAACAAGGCCGCCCCAGTCAAAGTTTCGCCACACTTCCGGCCGAACCACCGGCTGCATTGCCGGAACTTGCGTCCAGACCACCCATATGGAGACCAGCCCGATGAGAAGCACAGGTCCAAAAATAACCCGCCAGCCAATGCTATCCACCAGAAAACCGGCCAGTAAAGGCCCGCCGATACCGGTAACCGGCCCGATCGAGTTCCAGGTACCCAGGGCCTGGCCGCGCTGTGTGGCCGGAAAGAGATCGGAAATAATGGCGATACATAGCGGATTTACGGCGGCCGCACCAATTCCCTGGATGATGCGGCCAACCATCAGCAGCCTCAAATCCACTGCCCCGAGGATGAGGCCGGTTCCCAGCAGAAAGATAGTGACGCCCAGTAAAAAGAGCCGGCGCTTTCCCAACCCGTCGCCCAGGCGGCCGTAGAGGGGCATAAACATCATAAAAGGAAGCGCGTAGGCTGTGATTAACCAAGCCGTCATCTCCGCGTGTAGACTAAACCCATCTCGGATGGCCGGAACCGCCACGCTGAACATAGACAGGTTGAGGACCATCATTACCGTGGGCACCATCAGACCGAGAAGGACGGTTTGTAGACTCCCGCCTGCGGCCTGCTGTTTTTTTTGAGCAACCACCTGCCATCGCCGGCGCAGGGAAGGGCGCTGCGTTTGGGAAGTATATAGATTTTTCAAGGCGGTTCGTTCCGTTGTTTCAGGTTCCTGTTCCAAGCACTGGTGTCGGTATGTCATTTGATTTTAGACCATTATTGACGAAAACAGCAAAATAGGTTGATCCGCTTTAAGCGAATGGAGGTGACAATGAGTAAAACTTCTACCAGATTGCGCCAGGTAATGGATTGGAGTGCAGCGCTGTGGGCGGGCGTAATTGCCGGCGCTATCTTCTTAGCTTTGAATATCTTTGCCGTGCCGCTGTTTGTTGGAGGTAACGCCTGGATTGGTCTGCGCTACACTGCTTCAATTGCATTGGGTCAGGGCGCCCTGCCACCGCCGGCGACATTCGATATCACCGTGCTGATTGTGGCCTTAGTCACTCATTTTGTGCTGTCTATTGCTTTTACACTGCTGCTGGCTTTCATCATCCACCGCTGGGGGTTGATTGTCGGCCTGGCCGGCGGCGCGCTTTTCGGGTTGGCTCTGTACTTCATCAGCTTCTACACCTTGACCTTTTTCTTTCCCTGGTTTTTTGCCATCCGAAGCTGGCCTTTGATTATTTCTTACATGATCTTTGGCGCTGCTGCCGGCGGCATCTATGAAAGCTTAGAGGTTGAGGAATTTGTTCCCGCTTAGTGGAGGTTAATCGATGATAGGAAGACGACGACGCGTGCGAACTTTACCGGTGGGTGGCCGCAGCGGCGGCAAGATTCGCTTGGTTATAGCCCTGGCGATCGCGGCGTTTGCCATCTGCTCTTTTTTTGGCTCAAGAGAATTTAACCCGGTTACCGGCGAGGACCAATATATCAGCCTGACCCCCCGCCAGGAGATTGCCCTGGGTTTACAAGCCGCCCCCCAAATGATCCAGCAGCATGGCGGCTTGTACCCAAATCAAGAACTGCAGGACTTTGTCGACGAAACCGGCTTCAAGTTGGTCCGCAGCAGCGCCGCGGCCGATACGGACTGGCAGTTTGAATTTCATCTCCTAAACGATCCGCAAACCATCAATGCCTTTGCCCTGCCCGGCGGCCAGGTGTTTATTACCACGGCCCTGCTCGAGCGGCTGCAAACCGAGGGGCAGCTGGCCGGCGTGTTAGGGCACGAGATTGGGCACGTTGTGGCCCGACATTCGGCCCAGCGCATTGCCAAATCGCAGCTGACAGAAGGGCTCGTGGGTGCTGTCGTAATTGCCTCGACAGATCCCAATAGTCCAAACAGCCAGGCAGTCGGACAGGCGGCCGCGGTCATAGGGCAGTTGGTTAATATGAAATTCGGGCGGGAGGATGAATTACAGTCCGACCAATTAGGCGTTCGCTTCATGGCCCAGGCCGGTTACGATCCGCGGGCCATGATCGAGGTGATGCAAATCCTGGCTGAAGCCGGAGGCCGTTCGGGCCAGCCCGAGTTTTTTAGCACCCACCCCAATCCCGACAACCGCGTTCAGCGCATTCAGGAGGCCATTCGAGCCGAATTTCCGAATGGTGTGCCTGACGGGCTCATTCCGTAGAGCGCCCCGTTGCAATTGTGTTACAGGGTAAAGCCGGATATATTGCTATACGAAGGTTAATGCCTGTCAGAATACCGCTTAAGCGGGCATTATCTCTGAGGGATACAGCGGTATCGGCAATGGCCCAGCTGAGGGCGCTCTTGTAGGTGCGCGCTGAAGTGCCGGCCTCTATAGAAAAAATCCTTTCTAGTTTGATTGATAGTAATCTTTAAAAATTGTCCCAAAACATCAACTAACACCAATGTTAAGAGGCGTGGCTGTGCAGCAATTGCGTCCGCTGTACGGTTACACCCTTAACCAAAAGCCACACGCACATTGACAATTCCCCAATCAACGCAGGCAGGAAAACAACCAGGGCAAATATTGCTTCGTAGTTGGCGTAGTTGGGCAAAAGAAAACTGGCGAAACTATCGATTAAGTAGCCTGACGCGGCAACAATCAACAAGACCCCCAAAATTCCGGGAAAGTAGCCCGACTTGAAAACCAGATAGCCTAGGACAAAGAGACTGAGGCCAAAAAGCACCAGGCCAATGGAATATCCAATGCTGTGCCCATTGAGAAATAGCAGCACGAGCGCATCCAACTGTTCTGCGCCAAATACGGTCAAGTAGCCGGCACCACTTAAAAGCTGCAAAACAAAGAAAAGATTAAGCAAATTGATCCCCAAAATAGCGGCTTGGCCCTACCGGAAAAACGCGGCAAGCAAGGAAAGTGAGTTGCTGACCGGTTTGAGCAACGCGTAAAAAGCCAGGGCCAGGGCGACATCACACATAATCATGATCAGATCGGCGGCAATACCGAGGCGGAAGAGCCC
>JBFGLD010000708.1:0-4142 GCA_041576335.1 Anaerolineae bacterium
CTGCTTGCTCGGCCGAGGGCTTGAAGTATTCTCGATAGAAGCGCAAGCTCTGGCTGGCCGAGGCGGTATAACGAGAACGGGTGAGTAGAATTGAGTTTTCAAACTCTTTTTCCGCGGTGGGACCTACCAGGGTCATGCGATAGAAGGTTTCGGTCAATTCACCCTGCTCGTCGCGTATTTCATCCTCTCGAAAACGTAAGCGGCTCGCTTCTTCGTTTTCAAAAAAGAAATAAGTGTCATACTGGTCTCGAATTGAGTGACGAAATGTGTTGATCTGCAACTCGTTGAGAATTGAAAAAATATTTGTTGATTCAGGCAGCTGGACTTTTACTTGAATTTCGAAAGTCTCCTGGGGAACAAAATCGGCGCTAATGGCCAGCAGCTTAGATAAAATATTCCCCTCACGTGCCGTTAGAAAAGTATCTATGCGGCGGGCGATCTGTTCTGCTGTTCGAATGATTTCCGGTTCATCTAAGGTGAGCAGGGTGCGATCACGCATTAATACTTTGCCATCAACAATAACGTCCCTCACGTCGGTTGCCTTGGTGGCATACACGAGTTGGGAGTAAACTGCCTCCGGATCGCGCCCGAAACGGGGCAGCTGATGGGTATTGGTGACTGAAACAACGGCAATATCAGCCCGTTTGCCGGCTTCTATCGAGCCGGTAAAGTGGTCAATGTGCAGAGCTCGGGCGCCTTCGATGGTGGCCAGGCTCCACGCGGTCTTGGCCGGAAGTAAAGTTGGGTCGCCAAAGATCCCTTTCTGTAAAAACGAGGCCAGGCGAGTCTCCTCAAACATGTCCAGATCGTTGTTTGATGCGGGGCCGTCGGTACCGATCCCGACATGCAGTCCCAGGTCGACCATTTTTTGAATAGGGGCGACGCCGCTGGCCAATTTCAGGTTGCTGCTGGGACAATGCGCAATGCCGGCCCGGTGGCTGGATAATGTGCGCATCTCATTGTCGGCCAAGTGGACACAGTGAGCGGCGATGACCTTGGCTTCAAATACGTTGTATTGTTCGAGCCAGGGTACCACGGTGCTGCCGTATTGGCGCCGGCTGTTTTCTTGCTCCAACGCCGTCTCGGCGATATGGATATGTAACGGTACGTCGAACTCGGTGGCCAGGGCAACACAATTTTGGAGCATATCGGGCGTGGCGGTATAGGGGGCATGCGGCCCTACGGCTGGGATGATGAGCGGATGATTTAGCCACTGCTCGATGAAATGGCGACAATATTCCAGACTTTCATCATAGTTTGTGGCATCGGGTGATGGAAATTTGAGGATCGTTTGGGCCAAAACAGCCCGCATGCCGGCCTCGGACGTGGCGCGTGCAACCTCCGCTTCGTTATAATACATATCGCAAAACGTTGTCACGCCGGAGCGCAGCATTTCGGCACAAGCCAACAGCGTGCCGGTGTAACAGAATTCCTGACCGACAAATTCTCGCTCAACCGGCATCATATAACCGTAAAGCCACACGTCGAGTCGCAAATCGTCGGCCAGCCCCCGCAAAAGCGTCATCGGAGCATGCGTGTGGGCATTAATTAAACCTGGGCTAATAATACAGCTTTGGCAATCAATCGTCGTTGCGGCTTTGTAAGTGGCCTCAATTTCGGCCGATGGGCCAACGGCTGCAATCAAATTCTCTTTGATGGCTACCCCGCCCGATGGGTAGAGATTTGTAAGGCGATCCATCGTTACCAGGTAACCATTTGTCAGCAAAATATCAACGTTGGTTTTAGTCATTAGCAATCCTTACACTGTCTAAAAAAGACTCCCCAATTCTGCCTTGATTACGGCGACTCGGCTAGTTGGTCGCCGACCCAATCAAGCCGCCGGCCTAGCTTCACCGATATTACCCGCATCATTGTTCCGCATGCGGGCCAAGTCGCTACACCGGTTTTTAGGAAAGGTACAAAACGAGCCAGGGCAGCGAGCCACTGGCTCCGCAAAATGCTGGTGATGCAACAATGATTGACTAAGTCCGGCTGCTTAACTCACCACCTGTCGTCATCCGAATCGTCATCAAACTCGATGATATCATCGTCATCGGCGTCGTCATCCAAAAATAAATCTTCATCATCTTCTTCCTCGTCCCATTCTAGTTCTTCATCTTCGAACAGCTCATCGTCTTCAAGGTCTTCCGCTTCTGTTTCAACCACCTCGTCTAATTCCTCGTAGGTCAGGCAGCCTTCTTCGGGATCGTAGACGATCTCTTCCGACGTGCATAATTTGTTTTCGTTGAAAATACAGTCGATAGCTCGACAGACGATTTTTGTAGCCACGATTACCTCAATGCTATATGTAGAATTTTGGCTAAAGTTTAGCTAATTTACGGTGTCAGTCAAGAATCCAAACGTCAACTGAAGTGCCGGCCGGTAGATGGTTAACGTTTTCAGGAACGACGACCAGGCCGTTGGCCCATACCATTGAGGTCAAAATGCCGGAGCCTTGAACCCGTACCCCACTGCCTCGAGTGGTAACCTGGTATCCGTGCGAAGTTTGATAGACGAAAGCGCGCATATAATGGCGTCTTCCACTATTGGTGACATCCTCATCAAGCGCAGCTCGGATGGTGGTTTTTTGCCACGATAATTCGCCCCCCAACTTCAATACAGCGGGTCGCGCAAAAACCTCGAAGGCGACCATAGCAGCAACCGGATTACCGGGTAACCCGATCAATGGAACTCTGGCCGATGAAAAGCCGTGCTGCTCTTGATTTAACAGACCGAAAGCCAACGGCTTGCCCGGTTTGATAGCAACCTGCCAAAATTGAATTTCACCTTCAGTGGCCAAAACGTTCTTGACCATATCAAAATCCCCCACCGATACGCCAGCTGAGGATAGAAATAGGTCAACATTTTGGGCCAACCCCGCCTGAATTTTTGCGGTGAGGTCGGCCACATTATCGCGGGCGATGCCGAGCATCACCGCCTGGCCTCCATATTTTTGTACCATCGCAGCCTGCGTATATTCGTTGGAATTACGGATCTTACCCGGCTCGATAGGCTCGCCAATATCGACCAACTCGTCGCCCGTGGCCAGAATAGCGATGCGCGGACGACGGTATACCTTCACCTCGGCCTGACCAATGGCCGCCAATATCCCCACATCTTGAGGACGTAAGCGGCGACCGGCTTCGAGAATAACTTGACCGGCCATAATATCTTCGCCGGCAGCCCGCACATTGTCCCCGCTGGAAACGGTCCGGTAAATCATAACCTCATCGTCCCCCAAGGCACCTGTTTTGATGCTATCGCTCGTTTCCTCAAAACGAACCACTGCATCTGCCCCGACCGGAACCGGGGCTCCGGTCATAATGCGGGCGGCGGTTTTTGGGGTTAGTCTTTTGGTTGGGGTAGCCCCGGCGGGAATATTTTCGATTACTTTTAGCCGAACCGGCGTTTCCGGCGAGCCGGATTGGGTATCGGCGGCGATGACTGCGTAACCATCCATCGCCGAATTTGCAAACGGGGGCACATTCACTGGTGACCGAACCGACTCGGCCAAAACCCGATTAAAGCTTTGGGTTAAGGGAACGACCTCCGGATCGACCGGTCTTAGCTGTGCCAGGATCGTGTCGAGTGCTTCTTCGACCGAAATTAGAGATTCGTTGTTGGGCTGCTTTGTGTTCATCGAAACCATCACCCCATGTGCCTTCTGTCTGGCCCTGAATTTTACCTCACGTCGCAGGGATAGACAAGTAAGTTTTGAGCGTTCTCGAAACGTGCCAAAACTCAGGCAATCTGATTTCGGGCCGAGGCTGCCGTTTCACGCGCGTGGGAGGTCGACCCCGGGGAACCGGTGACAAAAACTTGCGCCGGAACTCGGACTTTGGGCTGGGGGTGGACGATACGCTTCTGCGCATTGACAAATCCGGGTGATCGGCCCGGTGTGAAGTTGTCGAATCGCCGGCAAGGTTTATAATACGCTTGGAAAGCCGGGGTTTTAGATGAAAAAGCCAGGCGGCCACACGCCTGACTTTTTCAAAAGGAGGAGAAGAGAGTGATTGTCAATATCAATATGTTTACATTGACAATCACCAGTATAAATTTTGTTACACGCTTTTGCTTGACGCCTGGACGACCTCGACCCGTCGCTGACCCTACTACACCCAAACGGCGGCGGCCGGCATCCC
>JBFGLD010000709.1:0-4140 GCA_041576335.1 Anaerolineae bacterium
AAATGAGTAGTCCGAACAACCACAAGGAAATGCTTTTCATTTTGAGGCCACGTTCACGCAGCAAAGCATAGACCAACCCGAACAGAAAAATACTGGTGTACATTGACACCATTCGGTCAGACCAAGCCACTTTCCAGCCCATTGCGGCCGTGCCAATGAAGTGGCGTCGAACGAGCTCGCTGCTAATATCGACCACCCGTAAGTTCATCGCCTCAGCAATTTGAACTTGGGAATAGCTGAAGCTGGGGCCAAAAAGAAACCAGGAGCGTTCGGGTAATTGATGACAGAAGAAGTTGTAGATGAAGTAAATAGCTCGGCCCGGCCATGTCAGGCCTAACACCATAAAAATGGGGGCTAACCAGGGGAGAATTACAAAGATGCCCCAACCGGCATTAAAGGTCAAGAGCCAATGGTTCTCAAACCAACGATTAATCCTGGATGAAGTGTTGGCTGTGACGGTGTGGCCGGCAGGTATTGTGTTGGCCGAACCAGAGGAACTTTCAATTGACATGATCTTTTCCCTCTTAACTACCGTTATGCACGCATTCCATAAGTCGATATCATACCCGTATAATAGGACGTGTCAATAAAAAAGTCAGCCCATTAAAATCGACATTTTCTACTGCCGCTGGACTGACTTTTTTCAGGCCAGATTAAATTAAGCATACTGCCTCAACCGGTGACCTTCCTCTTGTAAAGCGGCTAAGTCGGCTTTCACCATCATCTCGATAAGTTCTTCAAAGCTGACCTTAGGTTCCCAGCCCAATTTTTGCCGGGCTTTACTGGAATCGCCGATGAGCAGATCGACCTCGGCCGGGCGATAAAATCTTTCGTCGATTACAACGTAATCATCATAGTCCAAGCCAACACAGCGAAAAGCGACGTCGCAAAGTTCGCGAACCGAATGGATTTCACCGGTGGCCACCACGTAGTCCTCCGGTTCATCCTGTTGCAGCATGAGCCACATAGCTTTGACATAATCGCCGGCATAACCCCAATCGCGCTGAGCGTCTAAATTACCCAAGCGTACCTCTTTTTGCAGGCCCAGCTTGATGCGCGCTGCGGCGTGCGTGACTTTATGGGTGACAAATTCTAATCCTCGCCGCGGCGATTCATGGTTGAACAAAATACCCGAACAGGCATACAAATGATAGCTTTCGCGGTAGTTGACGGTTATCCAATGACCGTAGACTTTGGCTACCCCATAAGGGCTACGGGGATAAAAAGGGGTTGTTTCGGTTTGAGGCACCGCTACCACTTTGCCAAACATTTCACTAGAAGAGGCTTGATAAAAACGAATATCCGGCTTAACAATGCGAATCGCATCCAGCATCCGGGTCACGCCCAGAGCGGTGAATTCGCCGGTCAATACCGGCTGCCGCCAAGATGTAGGCACAAAGGATTGGGCAGCCAGATTATATACTTCATCCGGGCTGCATTCGCGCAAGATATCAATTAACGACATCTGGTCGAGCAGATCGCCTTGAACAATTTCTAATGCATCAATTTCTTGTAGGTGAGCAATGCGATCAAAGTTCACAGTGCTACTGCGGCGCACCATCCCGATTACGCCGTAACCTTGTTCCAATAAAAACTCGGCCAAATACGATCCGTCTTGACCGGTGATGCCTGTAATCAATGCTGTTTTGCGACTCATTTAAAACTCTCCCTTAATAAAGCCTTCGTGTAGACGAAGTCCGGGCGGTCGCCAAAAATTGGGCAGTCCTCGTCCCCGGAGGAAACACGATCTAAGCTGTTACTATCCCACTCTAATTTTTTCTCGCCAATAGTCCAGTACCCGTTTTAAACTTTCTTCAAAAGTGTAAAGCGGTTCCCAACCGGTTATAGCCCGCAGTTTGCTGTTATCGGCATAGATGACCGATACATCGGAAGGGCGCATCCGCTCCGCTACTTGCCTGACGTCGATTTTTACCCGGCTGTTAGTAAGCAATACCTCTAACAGGTATTGGATCGAATAAGCTTGACCGGTGCCAACATTATAGGCGTCGCCCGACTCCCCGTGTTTCATTAGGAGGGCATAAGCACGGGTCACATCCACGACATCGGTAAAGTCTCGCTTTGCCTGCAGGTTGCCGACGTAAAGAGTTGGCTCGCTTGATCCCGCTTCAATCTCGGCAATTTGCTTGGCAAAAGAAGCCGCGACGAACGACGCATTTTGGCGCGGCCCGATGTGATTGAAGGCACGAACTCGCACAACATCAAGGCCGTGGCTCAAGAAATATTGTAATCCTAACATATCCTGAGCCGCCTTACTGACCCCATAAGGATTTTCGGGACGGAACGGCGTGGCTTCGGTAACCGGTAATTCATCCTGTCTTACCTGGCCGTAAACCTGATTGGAGGCCACAATCAGAAGGCGCGCTTTTGATTTTTGCTGGACCAACGCCTGCAGAATATTGAGTTGAGGACGAATATTGTTTTCAATCGTGGCCCAGGGATCAGCCCAGGCGGTGGGTACAAAAGCTTGCCCGGCCAGGTGATAAATGACGTCAGGCCGAATATCGGCTATTAAATTGTCGACCACAGTGGGATCACGCAAGTCGGCTGTCAGCGGAACAAGCGGTTGGCTGAGATGGTCCAGACCGTGTCTCCGCCAGCGAGACACGCCTATAACTTCATCGCCCTGGTCCAATAATATTTGGGCCAGACAGCCACCGGCAAAGCCGGTAATACCCGTGATCAAAGCTCTCACGCACCGTCTCCCTATAAAAGCAATCCATTTACAAGACGGAACATTATAGCCTACTTTAATTTCAGTCGCAAAGTTTTTTGTTATTCAGGGCCTATGAACCGGGGCGGGGCACGGACTCTGGGCTGATGCTGCCAGGCAAATGGATCATGCTGGCCGGCCTGAGGGTGGGGAAGGCTAGGCTCCAATTTCCAACATGTCTATGGGTATTACGGAAACCTTAAAG
This sequence comes from Anaerolineae bacterium, assembly GCA_041576335.1. Classification (GTDB taxonomy): domain Bacteria; phylum Chloroflexota; class Anaerolineae; order 4572-78; family J111; genus JANQQF01. Next base: position 2,937 of record JBFGLD010000709.1, read on the forward strand.
ATTTAAGGGCCGGACTAGACAGGTGGGGGAAAGTGGGTTATAATGTGGGGTATTGTGGGGTGAAGTGGAGTAAAGTGGTTTGTAGAACACTTGTTCTGTTATCCTGGTGGGGGAATTTGACCCACTGCCATGCTAGGATACGTGTGTGATGTTTTTAGGTGAATTTGAACACACAATCGACGACAAGGGGCGGCTAACCGTCCCCGCCAAGTTTCGAGATGAACTCGAAGGAGGGGTTGTTGTTACCCGCGGGCTGGATAAGTGCTTGTGGGCTTACAGCCGTTCTGAGTGGGAGATCCTGGCTGCTAAGATTGCAAAACTGCCCACGACCACAAACCAAGCTGTACGAAACTTTTCCCGCTTCATGTTTTCAAGCGCTTTTGACTCGATCCCAGACCGACAGGGCCGCGTGCTCATTCCTCAAAACCTGCGCAACTACGCCGGGATCACCAACGAAACGGTGATTATTGGAGTAATGAATAAGGTCGAGATTTGGAACCCCGAAAATTGGGGCCAGGTTCTTAGCGCAGTTGAGGAAGATCCCCAAGCAATCGTAGCGCAGTTAGAAGACTTGGGGATTTAATGGGCGGCTAGTCGGCAGCACGTAGCAAGTGGCAAGAATTGTACCACATGCGAACTTGTTAACCTTAGACTTGGCTACTAGTTACGATGCATAAACCGGTTCTTCTAGCAGAAACGATACGATTTTTGCAGCCACGCACGGGCGGCATTTATATCGATGCCACAGTTGGCGCAGGTGGTCACGCGGCTGCAATTCTAGAAGCCTCAACTCCCGAGGGAAGCCTGTATGGTTTTGATCGCGATGAGAGTGCCCTAGAAGTCGCCAAGCGTAACTTAATTAATTTCGGAGAGAGGGTCCGTCTCTTCCACGCAAACTTTGAACAACTGGAACGCGCTGCGGAATTATACCAGATTCCTTTGCCAGATGGTATTCTGCTCGATCTGGGAATATCGTCGCTGCAGCTAGAGCAGCCGGAGCGCGGCTTCTCTTTTCAAGTTGATGCACCACTTGACATGCGGATGGATCCCACCAGCGGTCAAACCGCTGCCGACTTGGTTAACAATCTGCCAGCAGACGAATTGGCTCAGCTGATCTACCAGTATGGTGAAGAACGTCGAAGTCGACGCATAGCTGGGGCGATCGTGGCAGCCCGCCCTATTTCACGTACCGGGCAATTAGCCC
>JBFGLD010000710.1:0-4138 GCA_041576335.1 Anaerolineae bacterium
ATAATCTACCGCCCCTACATCAAAACCCTTGACCTTGCTGTCGACGTCAAAGAGCGCCGTCATAAAGATCACGGGAATATCTTTCGTTACCTTCTTTTGCTTCAAGCGGCGACAAATGTCGTACCCGTCGATATCGGGCATCATTACATCCAACAAGATGATATCGGGTTGGGTCTGCTCTGCTTCGCCAATAGCGTTTGCCCCATTGGAAGCGGCCAAGACATGGAAGCCATAGGCACTTAATTCCAGGGCGAGAAGGTCCAAATAGTCAGGTGTATCATCCACAATCAAAACCGTACCAGCTTTGGTCTTGGGAACGTTCATTAGTTACCCTCCTCATCACGTGCTACAATCGTCGTGGATTAGATGACGAACGCGCTCCACTGCGTTAGCTCAAGGCCAGATCGTGCTTGTCCAGTTGTCACAAATGTCAGAGGCACTGCCAATTAGCGGCCCCGGCCAACATTGAACCGGCTCTGAATTATCGACCTCAGTATAACACAAGGCGCCTGGCCGGTACGTGACGTTTTTGTGAACGTTTTGTGAGTAGTACCTTGATCCTGTCTTTATGAGAAATGACGGGTACTTGATTCTCGAGGCGGTACTGCAAGGCCGCGGAGCTCTCCGAGAGTCTGCGGTCTTCACCAGGGAAAAAGGTGCCGTTTCAGCGGAAGGCCGATCGTTAATTAAATTTGGTTAGTTTTGATTGCATACTTTGGGCGTGATATAATCGTTTGTTGAGCTTAATCTCGGAGAAACCCCGATGCGTGTCCTGCATGCACATTGGCATTTCCCAACAACTCCCTTCGAAGCGGGGGGAATGCTATACTGGGCCGAAGACGCTGCAGCGTTCCGGCCGGCTAAAGCTAAAACGCGGTCAGACAAAAGTGCCAGGCCCCATCCTTTTTGTGTTCAACCGGAGGCGACCCAGGCTCTACTCAGCGATCTCGACCCCGCTCTCGCGGACAGGCAAATTAACTGGATCACGCTCCTCTTGCCGACGACCGCCTCTGGCCCCCAAGCCTCGCCTCAATTGGTTCACGATGAGGAACTTGACGGCGAAAGGCCGCTAACCTTGAGGCCGTGGCTGGTAAGCGGCACCTGGCTGGATCCGGCTGATGCTGCGCTGCTGCTGGCTCGTTTGCCCGGCACCAAGGATTTGCCGCACGGCCTGGCACTTGGAGCCGACGTGTGGTTTTGGCAGATGGTTACCAACCTGGTGCTGGAAACGTTGGCCCAACAAAAACTGCTGCCTGTGCTGGCCCGGGCCGACGCTGAACAAAACCTTTATCACGCCCGCTGGCTGCCGGTGCTGGACGGTCCGCAGGATGGCCCCCGGATCGCCCGTTTGCTCGAAGCGATGCCGCCGCTGTGCCGGGCAGAAACCAATGCACCTGAGCAGGCGCCGTCTTCTCGCCTGGTGCTCGATACGTTCCTCAATACAATGGTCGATGCTTTGGCCCGGCAGTGGGGCGCGGCATCAATTTCCGCGCTGGGGGCCGAGTGGGCTCGCGAACCGGCTCTGGCCTGGCTGGCAGCCCTGTTTAACGCCGACCCGCAGGTAACGGGTTCGGCTGCCCAACTGGGTCATCTCAGCAAAAGTCACAAGCTCTGGCTGCGCAACCTGCACGCTGCCGGCGATAAATCATTTCGTGTCGCCTTCCGCCTGGAAGCCCCGCTGCAGCGGGATGCTGCAGTTGCCGAGAGCAGCTGGCGGCTGCACTATCTGCTGCAAGCCCGCGATGATCCGAGCTTGCTGGTGCCGGCCAAGCAGGTGTGGAAAACCAGGGGTAACGTTTTGAGCGCTCTCGACCGCCGCTTCGAGCAGCCCCAGGAAAAGCTGTTGGCCGGGCTGGGTTATGCGGCCAGGCACTTTCCGCCGCTGCGGGACGGGCTAAAAACGGCCAAACCAGACGGTTTGGCCCTAACCAGCCAGCAAGCCTATCATTTTCTGCGCGAGAGCGCTCCTATCCTAGAAGCCAGTGGTTTTGGCGTACTGATACCGCCTTGGTGGAACAAGCCCGGTACGCGTTTGGGGGTTCGCCTGAGGATGGCCGCGGCCAAAGGTTCCGGCGCTGAGGCCATCGCCGGGGGCCACATGCGGTTTGATAATCTTGTTCGCTACAAATGGGAGCTCTCGGTCGGGGAGACGACCCTGACCCGCGCAGAGTTTGAAGCGCTGGCCGCGCTTAAATCGCCTTTGGTGCAAATTCGGGGGCAGTGGGTGCAACTCGACCCCCAGCAGGTTGAGGCAGCCATCCGCTTTTGGGAAAAGCAAAACCTGGAAGCCGAGATCGACTTACAAGAAGCAGTTCGTTTAGGGCTGGGCACAACAAATACGGTCGATGGTTTGCCGATTGAAACTGTTGAGTTTGAGGGCTGGCTCAACGACTGGGTAGCCCGCTTTACCGGTAGTGAAAAATTGACCTTGCTCGATCCGCCTCAAAACCTTAAAGCCCAGCTCCGCCCCTACCAGCAGTACGGCTACGCCTGGCTTGATTTTCTGCAGCGATGGGGGATGGGCGCCTGCCTGGCCGATGATATGGGTCTGGGCAAAACATTGCAGACCATTGCAATGCTGCTGCGGCAAAAGGGGGAAGCAGGCACTTTACCGGGCCCCACATTGGTCGTTTGCCCCACCTCCGTGGTGGCCAACTGGGCTAAAGAGGTTAAGCGCTTCGCTCCGGCCCTGACAACGCTGAGCCACCAGGGCCCGGATCGGCTGCGAGACGAGGCGTTTCTCGAACGGGCTCGCGCTACCGATCTGGTACTGACCAGCTACGCCATCGCCCGCCGCGATGCCGAGGCGCTGCAAAAGATTGACTGGTTTGGCCTTATTTTAGATGAAGCCCAAAATATCAAGAATCCCAACGCCAAACAGACGCGGGCGGTTCGACAATTATCGCCCCAATTTCGACTGGCCCTAACCGGTACGCCGGTGGAGAACCGCCTGTCGGAGTTGTGGTCAATTATGCATTTTCTCAACCCGGGTTATCTTGGCTCGCGGCAGAGCTTCCGGCAAACGTTTGCCCTGCCTATTGAGCGTTACGGTGACGAGCAGGCCACCCGGCGGCTCAAAACGATGGTCGGCCCGTTTATTCTGCGCCGGGTCAAAACCGATCCGACCGTGATTCAGGATTTGCCCGACAAACTAGAGATGAAGGTCTATTGCAACCTCAGCCAGGAACAAGCGACGCTCTACGAGGCGGTGGTCCGGGAGGCTATGGCCGAGGTAGTCGAGGTCGAGGGTATCCAGCGTAGGGGCCTGGTTTTAAGCATGTTGATGAAGCTGAAACAAGTCTGCAATCATCCCGCCCAGTTTTTGCACCAGGTGGGTGAGGAGCAAACCTTGGATGCTGCCAAGGAAACGTCCCGCAGTGGAAAATTAGCCCGCTTGACCGAGATGTTGGATGAGGCCTTATCGGTGGGCGATCGCACGCTCATATTTACCCAATTTGCCGAAATGGGCCACTTTCTCAAAAGCTTCCTGCAGGAGAGTTTAGGCGTCCCAACCTTGTTATTGTATGGCGGGACGCCGGCTAAGAAACGAGAGATCATCGTGCAGCGTTTTCAAGAGGATCCCAACGGGCCTCCGATTTTTATTCTGTCGCTCAAGGCCGGGGGTACCGGCTTAAACCTGACTCGGGCCAACCATGTCTTTCACTTTGACCGGTGGTGGAACCCGGCGGTAGAAAACCAAGCGACTGACCGGGCCTTTCGCATCGGACAAAAGCGTAATGTTCAGGTCCACAAATTTATTTGTGTCGGAACCCTGGAGGAGATGATCGACGATATGATCGAAAGCAAAAAAGCCCTGGCCGAAAGCGTCGTCAGCAGCGGCGAGCATTGGTTGACCGAACTGTCTAGCGACGATCTGCGCGACCTGGTTACCCTGCGCCGGGAAGCCATCGGGTGAGCACATTTTGAGATGAAGTCGGGTTCTGCAAGGCCGCAAAGTTATGGAGGCTATTGAATGAGCCGCTACGATTACTACGGATATTATTATAAACCCAGCCAGCCCATCGCAACGGACGAGGGCATAAAAGCCAAGTCCAGACGGGGTGCTTTTGCCAAAAACTGGTGGGCTAACCGCTGGATTAAGGCCTTGGAACGGCTGGTCGATGCCGGCCGCCTGCGC
>JBFGLD010000711.1:0-4135 GCA_041576335.1 Anaerolineae bacterium
AGTCCAGATCTAAGTGACGTTTTGTTTGTGTTCCAAAAAGCATTAACTCAGAAAAAAGTAGATTGTATCACGAATTTTGCTAAGCCCGCGTATTATCTGAGTCGCTCTCGTCGGCTCCGGTTTGAGCCCTTCACCAGAAGGAGCTATTTCCTCAGCTATGCCCTGTTTTGAGTCCCTTCCTTGCTCACTTGAATGAGATTTTACTTAAGGACTCACGGAACGTTCACAAGATCGTAACGATTCAAGCACTCATTCTATGTTAAAATTGAAGTGAAGAATATGCATGTTGCTGGGAGATTGCCGTTTAATGCGGGACGAGGATAGGACCAAACCACAACTCATCGCAGATTTAGCCCAGTTACGTCAACGGATAGCCGATCTGGAGGTACAAGAAGCTCAGTACAGCCGGCAATTTCGGGCTGAGGTCGCTCAGCGTCAGCAGCTGCAGAATGCGCTGCAAGCCACCGAAAAAAAACTCAATACCCTATTAGAGTCAACCTCAGTAGCTATTTTTATTGCCAATCGCCAGGGAAGGATTGAGATGGCGAATATTGGAGCTCAACGAATATTTGGCTACACCAAGAGTGAATTGATTGGGCAGCCTATTGAAATGTTGCTGCCTGAGCGTTTTCGAGCAGCTCACACTGAGTATCGTGAGCGTTATTTGCACAATCCCCGTACGCGCGCCATGGGCGTAGGCCTCGATCTCTGGGGACGATGCAAAAATGGGAATGAATTCCCCTTGGAAGTTGGCCTGAGTCACGTTAAAATAGAAGAGGAAGAATATGTAATTAGCTTCGTGATAGACATTACCAAGCGGAAAAAGGCGGAAGAAGCGCTGGCTCAACGGGCTGAAGAACTGGCCCGCTCTAACGCCGAACTTGAGCAGTTCGCCTATGTGGCTTCACACGATTTGAAAGAACCGTTGCGTATGGTTACAAGTTATGTAACGCTTTTAGAACGACGCTACAAAGGCCGGCTGGATCATAAAGCCGATAAATTTATTCATTACGCAGTCGATGGGGCAACCCGCATGCAGGCATTGATCAACGATCTGCTAAAATTTTTTCGCGTTGATACCCAGCACCAACCATTTCAAATCGTCGACTGTGAACGGCTCGTAAACCAGGTCCTGGACAATTTAACGTTGGCTATTGAAGAGAATAAAGCTACGGTTACTTATAATTCCCTGCCAAAGGTTGTGGCCGAACCGGTGCAATTAGGTCAAGTCTTTCAGAATCTTATTGACAATGCCATAAGATTTCGCAGCGAACTGCCGCCTCAGGTACAAATCACGGCAAAACAAACGGAAAAAACATGGCAATTTTCAGTTAGGGATAACGGGCTTGGCATAGAGCCCAAGTATTCCGACCGAATTTTTGTCGTGTTCAAGCGTTTGCACACCAGAGCCAATTATCCCGGAAATGGCATTGGCCTGGCGCTTTGCAAGAAGATTGTTGAGCGTCACGGAGGGCAGATCTGGGTAGAATCTCAAGCTGGGCAGGGATCGACATTTTGTTTTACAATTCCATTACCAGCAGAGGCGCCGTTGGCCGGTTCTCAAGCTATAAAGCAACACCGCTACCTTTCCGAACAGGAAGAAACGATAGGAGAGGATCACAGTAAAGCGATATGAATAGCCTAGACTTCTCTCAACCCATAGAGATTCTACTCGTGGAAGACAACCCCGGTGATGTAGATCTGATCATGGACGCCTTTAACGACGGACGAATTGTTAATCACTTGAATGTCGTCGAGGATGGTGGCCGGGCATTGGCCTTTTTACGTCGAGAGGATCCGTTTGGCCACGTGCCCCGACCCGACCTGATCTTGCTTGATCTGAATCTTCCCGGCATTGACGGATTTGAGGTGCTAACGGAAATCAAGCGGGACGAGACCTTTCGACGTATTCCGGTCGTCGTGTTGACCACGTCCACCGCCGATAAGGATATACTTAAATCTTATGACCTACGGGCCAATGCCTACGTCGCCAAGCCTCTTGAAATTAATGACTTTATTAATGCGATTCGATCGATCGAAAATTTTTGGCTAACTCTTGTCAAGTTTCCCAGAGAGTGAAGGATGAAGCTTAATACGATCACAGTTCTCTTGATTGAGGACAACCCAGGTGACGCGGAACTTCTCCAAGAACTGTTGGCCGAAGTTCAGCAAATTTCCTTTCAGGTGACCTGGATGGACACTTTATCGACCGGGTTGCAATATATAGCCGGCCACAAGATTGATCTGCTATTGTTAGACCTCACTTTGCCGGATAGTGAGGGCCTTAACACGTTGGTTAAGGCCCAAACCCAGGCTCCTTACCTGCCCGTGGTCGTATTGACCGGCTGTGATGATGAGGAGCAGGCTGTGAAAGCGATGCGAGAGGGGGCTCAAGATTATCTGGTCAAAGATCAGATAGATAGTCACCTCCTGGTTCGCTCGATCCGTTATGCGATCGAACGTAAGCAGGCTGAGGAAACGCTGCGCGAGAGAAACCAATTTATCGAATCGCTGTTGGATAACATTCCCGATATGATCTTTGTCAAAGACGCCAAAGAGCTTCGCTTTGTGCGCCTTAATAAGGCTGCCGAAGAATTAATAGGATATCCAAGAAAAGAAATTATTGGCAAAGATGACTACGACTTCTTTTCAAAAGAGTATGCTGAGTCATTTGTGACGATTGATCGAGAAACTTTGCAGAATGGTGATGTTTTGGATATCCCAGCCGAGCCAATTCAAACTCTGCACAAAGGTGTTAGAATATTGCACACCAAGCGCATTCCCATCCCTAGCGGTTCGGGAGAACCCCAATACCTATTAGGCATCTCAGAAGACATTACCGAACATAAGCAGGCCGAAGCGCGCCTGCGCGAGTCGGAAGCAAAATTCAGGGCCATCTTTGAAGGGTCGTTAGATGTAATTCTCATTATAGATAGTCAAACTGGCGAGATATTAAGGGCCAACCCAACTACTCAGCGTATATTGGGCTACGAACCGGCGTCTCTGATCGGACAGCACTTGTCTAGCCTGCTGCCCCCCCTTCCCCAACTGGACGGTGAAGACCTGTTAGAAAAATTGCACGTCTACGGGCCAGTGTTCGAGTCTCAGGAGTTTTTGCGAGCTAATAAGACGCTCTGTCCGATGGATTTGACGGCCACGATCATTCCGTGGGGCAAGACGCAGGCAATTTTAGCCACCCTGCGGGACGTGACTGAACGTAAGTGGGCCGAGGCTAAAATCATCCAGCGTGATCGAGAATTGTTGGCCCTGCAGTATGCGGGCGCGGCCATGGCCTCAAGTTTTGACTTGGCACACTTGTTACAAACCGTGACCCAAGAAGTGGTAAATTTATTGGGGGTTGAAGCTTGCATAGTATCTGAGTGGGATCAAGAGGCAAATTCGATTTTTGTTGTAGCGCAGTATGGTCTGGCAGAGTGGGAAAAGCGACATACCTCGGTTCGAACTTCGGATCTGGCCAGCAATCCTGCGGTTGCCGAGGTTTTAAGGGAACGCCACAGCCTCTATTCAACTTGCACCCAGCCGAATACGAATCCGGTCGAACTCGCCTACATGGAAAAAAATAACATAAAAACCTTGCTGATGCTGCCAATGGAAGCTCAAAATCGGGTGATCGGCTTGATCGAGATAGAAGATACGCGGCAGGAACGGACTTTTACCGTGAGTGAGCTGAGAATGACTCAGCTGTTGGCGAATCAAACCGCGATTGCCATCCAAAATGACCGTCTTCAGGCTGACCTGGAGCGATATGCGCACCGACTCAGCATCCTGCACGAATTGGATCGAGCCATTTCGGCCAGCCTTAAGCTGGACGACGTATTCCAGGCTATTGCTCACTATACCCCGCAATTGATCGACTATGACAGAGTCTCCATCACCCTATGTGAAGGAGAAGATATATGCCTGACCTATGCAAGTTATGAAGATGAAGGTTTAAATTTTTCGGACGTTAAACCGTCACGGCAAACGTCGGCCGTTGAGTGGAGTATCCGTACCGGCCAATCTCTAGTCCGAAATAATATGCCGGACGACATTCGATTTGAGTGGGATGAGAGACTTATCACCGCTGGAATTCAGGCGAGTATGGTCATCCCGCTATGGGTTAAAGGGCAGGTCA
>JBFGLD010000712.1:0-4131 GCA_041576335.1 Anaerolineae bacterium
CCCCGTGGGGCGTGTCCCCGGCGTAATGGGTGTTAAATAGCTCATAGCCGGCCTCAAACCAATTGCGGATTACCGCATCGGCCATATCGCCGGTAATGGTGCCGTCGGGCATCGGGTTTTGGCCGATGACGCGAATGATGTGGTGGATGTCGGCTTTGGTTGCTTCTTTAGTTGCGGTTGCCATAATAACTTTGCTCCTTAAGCTAATAAAAAAAGGGCCACACTTTGGCAGTGTGGCCCATCTGGGATGACTGTTGTCTTAGCCATGACGCTTGCGCGTGTAGGGCGTTCTTATTGTAATTTGGACTATTATATCATAGTTTAGGGCGAATTACTACCCACCCGTAATACCTCTTGAATCTTGGGCGCTTGCTCGCCGGTGATTAGCTCGAATAATGCAGCGCAAGCCCCCAAGACATGCTTAACGAATTTGGCGTAGACTTTATGACGCACGTTCATCGTCCCGTCCATATATTCAGCTTGTCGGCCTTATTCATTAGCTCGGCCTCCTCAAATTCAATCGCGCAGTGGCACACGCCCGGATGCCCCGGTGGGGTCAGCGCGCCGCCAAATACGTCCTCAAACATGTGGTCCATCGGCACAAAACCCTGAGCCTCGTTGCCGCTGCATATCGGGCAAGGATTATCCCCGCCCCGGTGGACCCACCGCTTCTTGGTCAGGCCCATCTTCTGCCACTGGGTCAGCCGGCCCATACTCTCGGCCCGGTTGATTTCGGTGTTGACAATCGAGTTGAGCCGGTAATCGCTCATGGCGCTGATTTCGGCCTGGGCCCGCTTGATGATGCCCTCGTTAAAACCGGCCTGCCGTAAAATGGTTTCTACGTCCGCGCCCTCGGCAATCATCTTGGCGATGTTGGGGCTGGATAGCCCCTCGTCCACGCCGCTGGTGATGATGCGCTTGAGGTAGAATTTGGTGCCGTCATTGACCCGCGTCACCAACTCAGCCGCCGACTTTTCCAGCAGGCGCAGGGTGCGCGGGTTTTTTAGGTCGAAGGCGATACCGGCCACTGAGGGCGTGTCCCGCAGCCCCTCGGTAAATAGAAACTGCTGGACCAACTCCGCCGCGCGCTGGGCGCCCTCGCTAAAGGACATCCTAAAAACCAGGACAATAGATTCCAGAATGTCGGCTACCGGAATCTTCCACCACGACACCATATCGAGTGATTTGTCCAGCGCCTTAAGCACGTCCTCCCGCTGTTTGAGCACGTCGGGATAGGCGTCAAATTCGCTCTTTTGCTCAAACCAATACTTGGTTCGCTCCAAAGCCCACAGCGGCAGGTCGTCCGGCTCGATATGCACAAAAGCCCGGTTGACATCGGGGAACATGGCGCGGGTGGCCACCTTAATCAGGCGCACCAACTGGGGCCGGTCCATCCGCTGAATGATACCGTCAAGCGCGTGGCGCATTATGGCGTTGAGTTCGTCAAAATGGCTGGTGTCGCTGGGCACGGCGGTGATAGCCGGGTCGCCCGCTTTCTCGACCGCCTGGGCCGTGCTGTCGCCCCGGCCCCCCTCTGAGGGCGGCTTCTTGTCCAACTCCTTGCCCGCGTCCGGTGGGGGAAGCTGGGGCACGCCCGGCGGCGGTTGGGCCGGCTGCTCCTCCGGCTCTTCGACCTCGACCGTTAGTAGCCCCTGCTTGACCAGTTCGGCCTGGCCCTCGTTGGGCTTGATAAAGCCCGCTTCCTTGGCCGCTTTGAGGGCCTGGGTATAGGCCAATAGCGCCCGGCTGCGCTGGATCTGGGCCTCCTCGTCATTCTCAAGCCAGACGAACTCCAGATAATCGGGCAGGATTTCGGCATTGATCATGACCCTAAACTTCTCTTTGGTCACGCCGAAACCGGAGCGCCTGGAGCGCCGCTCGTCCCGGATGGAGCCGGCCAGCGTCTTTTGCGGGTCGCCCAGGCCGACATCGGTCAGGGTCAGGCCGTAGCCGGCGGTCACGATCTGGGCATATTTGAGCGTGGTTTCGCTGTACATCAGTTCGGTCGGGGGACGGCCAAATGAGATGAACTGGGCCGGTTTCTCGTGCTCGTATAATACCGGCACCTTAAACGGGTCGATGCCGCTGAGTAGCTCACGGAAACTACTAAGCCACTGCTCCGCCGATTCCTTGCTCATATCAATCAGGTCCAGCAGCCCCGCTTCGGGCGTGTCGAGCAGCAAATTGGCGTAGTAGGCGTCGCCCCGGTAAAGCAGGGTCAGGGCCAGGTAAACTTTTTCCGGCGGGGCCATGCCGTAGCCCCAGCGTTCGATCTCGACTCTGGGCTTCATGACCAGCCGGGCGACTTCGTTGCGCTCAAAATAGACGGCGCGGTTGGCATCCTCGCGCAGGCGTTGGGTCATAATAAAGCGGTTGTCATAAATGGGCTGTAAAGTCGCCCCGTCCATATAGACGATTTTGAACACGTGCCCTTTTTTATGGGGCCGGTTCAGCGGGCTGTTGCCGTTCTTAAAGCGGACCACCTCGCTGTTGCCGCCCACGGGGACGGTCAGCATATCCTGGGTCATCTGCGAGGCCCAGATGTCGAAGCCGGTCAAGCCGCCGGGCAGGTCGGGGTTGAGGACTTCGGTATAATGCTCGATATGATCATCGAGTTTGTCCTCCTCTTTAGGGTCTTTGGACCTGACTTCCCAATGGGTGTCCATCAGGTCGGCAATGAGAGTCGATTCGCAGATGGCCGCCACCGGCTGGTTGGTCACGACCCGCCGCCAGCGGTCGGCCTCCATCCATTGGGGCGTGGTCCAGATGGGCACGTTACGGGTCAGGAATTTGGGCAGGTCGAGTGATTTTTGGTTTGGGTCGGCCATAATTTTATACCTTTAGAAAGTCGATTGAGCGCCACTGGCTTGGTCCGTCGAGATACATAATCATATAGCGCATAGCGTCCATACCGTGATCGGATTCTTTGACCGGCTCCTCTTTACGAGCATTATCTTTCCAGATATAGCCGTCAATCTCCTGGGCTGTGGCATAGGGCAAATGCTCCAACTTGAGCGATTGGTCAACTTCGACCAGGCTATCACGCAAAAAGAAGATACGGGGCCGGCCATCGGCCTGAATCTTGAATCGGTCCTGTACTTTACCGATGCCCTGCAAGACGTCCTTTTTGGCGGCAACATTGGCGATGCCGTTCTCTTTTAGGGTCATCCGGTCCTCAGCATCGTGATCGCAGATCGTAGCCTCGATGCGCTCCCCGGCGGACAGGTCGTTAATGGTACGGGCGTGGGTGGCCACGGTGCGCCCGGTCATATAAATTTCACGGTATAAATACATCCGTTCGTCCTCATCCAATGCCCACCATTGGCAAACTAGAGGATGGACCAGGCCGAAGTCGATGACCCGAAATCGCCGCCAACCGGACGGAATCTCAAACGGGTCAAGTAGATGCACCGACGGGTCATACTCCTCATATATCTGACCCTCGGCGGACACCCATTTGCCCAATCTAAGCCGCTGGTAGCGAACCCCGCTCAAGTTGTCGAGTACGGCCAGTGAGCGGCGGCCCTGGTCGGTCATAACGGCACCATCAGGGTCAAACAGGATCGGGTTGTCCTCGTGCCGGGAATGGAGCAGGACCAATTTCTTTTCGTTTGCCCGTTCTAAAATCCAGTGGTTACGTGGGCCGGGATTACAGTCGCCAAAGACCTGGGCATAGGGCATATTGCCCGCCCGCCCGGTCGTGCGCGTGGTCAGCTTTTCCCAGTCATCCAACTCCAATTCCTCGGTTTGATTGACAAAAATAGCGTCATATTCCGATGACAGGAATTTCTCCGGGTTGTCGATACCGCCGACCACGATACGCGAGCCGTTGGGGTAATCAAACCAATCCGGCTTGCTGCCGCCGTAAATGGTCACGGGCGAGTTTTCCTCAAGCACTTTATCCAGATAGGATTTAATTACCGATGCGTCCATACTCTTGCGGGTTTTGCGAACCATCGCCAAATGAGCCTTGGGGTATTTCTGGGCCATCAAATGCAGCTTGTGCAAAGCGGCGATAGTTTTTCCGGTTTCGGCGGGGCCGGCCAAAATGACCTCCGGCTTTTTGCACATCCACAGGTCGGTAGCCGCACCGTAAACCATAAACCCTTCGCCGGGCCTGACCACGTTCAC
>JBFGLD010000713.1:0-4131 GCA_041576335.1 Anaerolineae bacterium
GCCGCCACGCTTGCCTTGTTCCGGGTCAGCGGTGGGGCCGGCTCACATCTGTTCAATACTATCAATTGGGTCGTAGGGCTGGGGCTGCTGTATGCTATCTATTTTGTGCCCCGCAATCCCCACTCACTTGTGGCTGTAATGGCCAGCATCTTCCCCCTGACCGCTTCGATTGTCTTGCTGGTTCGAGTCGTCGTTAGCGACGTACCCCTATGGCAGATTATATTGGCCCAATTATCCCTGTGGGGCACAATTTTTGCCAGCCTCTTTTGGCTGCGCTGGCTGCTGCAGGCTAACCTGGTCGCAAATGCCGCCCCCGTCAGCTTGCGGGACTGGTTAAAACGACGATATGAAAATCTGAAACTCCAGCGAACCAGACTAACGATGACCCAGCATCGGTAGTAGTGAGGCTACAATGATCAAACTCCTAAACGTCGCCCGAGAAGAGATGGCCTATCACCTGCGCCAATGGCTGTTTTACTTAACAGCCCTGGCAATCCCGCTGCTGTTCGCCGCAGCCGGGCTGCTGCCGCAGCTAAGGCAGGTGACACAGGGGTCCCCGCTGGCCTCGGTCGAAACCATCTTCACCGAAACCGACGTTGTGACCGTGCCCACCGGCTATGTTGACTATGCGAATATCATCCGGGTGGTGCCGGACGAACAGGCTCAAACATTGCGGGCCTTCGTCAACGAGGCCAACGCCGCCAGGGCCTTAGAGGAAGGGGAGATTGAAAGCTATTATGTTATCGTCCCCGATTATATCCAGAGCGGTCGGGTGACCCAATACAGTAACAATCCACAGCTTCTGTTCGGCGCAGACGACGTGATGCAGCGGCTGCTGCGCAGCAATCTACTCGTTGCGCTCGACGATCCCAACCTGGCCCGCCGTCTCGGCCAGCCCGTCAATTTGACACGGCGCGGCCCGCCGCCGCCGACCTTCTCCTTTATTCCCTCCGAAACCGATCTGCGCCGATTGGCCTCGGCCGGATTGGTCGTACTGTTATTTGCTTACCTGATTAACGCGGGGGGCAGTCTTATCTTGCGGGCGCTGCAGCGTGAGGTCCGAGCCAGGGTGTTGGAGGTACTTATTGTCAGCGCCAGCCCGGAGCAGTTGATCGGTGGTAAGCTGTTGGGCTTGACCGTGTTGACCCTGGCGCAGGGCGTAGTGACGCTGGCCGCGGGTGCGTTTGTCTACGGCCGTAATCCGGCTACATTTGGCCCGGCTGCCTTGCCCTTGGCCGCCCTGGGGTTGAGTTTGCCCTACCTGCTGCTGGGCTACATAACGTTTTGTGGGGCAATGATGGGCCTGGCCACCATCTGGCCCAATCTGCCTGAAAGCGGGACCCTGCTGGCCACCGTTCGCATGTTATTGTTTGCACCATTGGCCGGGGTTCTGTTTGTCATCCCCGATCCCGGCGGGCCTTTAGCCGTCTTCTTGACTCTGTTTCCGCCGACCGCGCCTTTGCTTATGCCGTTCCGTCTGCTGTTAAGCAGCGTACCCTTGTGGCAGTGGGCCGTCGGCTGCCTTGGCTTACTCCTGACGGCAGTCGCAGCGGTGTGGCTTAGTGCCCGCTTGTTTCGGCTGCAAAGTCTGCTGACCGGCCGCTCCCCTACGCCTCAGACAATGTGGGCCGCCCTGTGGGGCTGACCTTCCTTGGGCTCCGACCGGTCTGCACTTCCTACGATCGCGGGCAGGCTGCGCACTGACCGGCGGCTTTGACTCATCCTCGGTTACGTATGACGCGGGTCGCAGACCGCCTTCGAGCAATTATTATCGATTTCTTAGGCAAAGCCTCAGGCTAAGTTATCTACTTTAGTTTTTCCCTCGCTCAAAGCTGTGCTACACTGAAAAAGAAAAATCGACAGGACCCATCAATAAATCGGAGCAATCCATGGCCCAAGCCAACCAGTTTTTACCGCTCAGCCAATACCGTGAATATTCTGTTGCGGAGATGCAGCGACGGGCGGCCGAGTTCTACGCCGACCTGCGCCGGCGACGCACCGTGCGAGATTTTTCGGACCGGCCGGTGCCGCGCGATATTATCGAAAATTGTCTGCGGGCCGCCGGTACTGCGCCCAGCGGTGCCAACCAGCAGCCATGGCACTTTGTGGTGGTCAGCGACCCGGCGATCAAACGTCAAATCCGCCGGGCCGCAGAGGCGGAAGAGCGGGCCTTTTACGAAGAGCGGGCTCCCGACGAATGGCTCGAGGCGCTGGCCCCGCTGGGAACCGACGCCACTAAGCCATTTTTGGAAAGCGCACCCTACCTCATTGTCATCTTTGCCCAAAACTATGGCCTGCGCCCGGCTGGGCACAAGATCAAGCACTACTATGTGTCTGAGTCGGTTGGTATCGCCACGGGCATGCTGATCGCAGCCGTGCACAACGCCGGGTTGGTTTCGCTAACCCACACGCCCAGCCCGATGGGCTTTCTCGGCGAAATTCTAAACCGTCCGCCCAACGAGCGCGCGTTTCTGGTTTTGGTGGTCGGCTATCCGGCCGAGGAAGCGACGGTGCCGGTCATTCCCAAAAAGTCGCTGGAGGAGATTGCTACCTTCGTTGAATAGTTGTAACGCAGTGCGTAGTGCGTAAGATATAGACTGCGTTGACCCACGTTCCAGGTTCAACGTCCCACGCACGGCATATTACACGGACGACCGCGATGAAACAGTACATCAAAATGAGCTCCGGCTTAACCGAAGCGCAATTCACTGCGATTGAGCAGCTTGAAGCGGTCTGCAACCGGGCCGACGGCCTGACGATGAAGCTCAATCCCGAGATGCTTCGCGAGCGATCACCCGGTGAAATTAATGACTTTTTGTATTATGTGGACGAGCAGCCGGTGGCTTATTTGGCCCTGTTTAGTTTCAACAAAAAAGAAGTCGAGGTCAGCGCCATGACCCATCCTGACTACCGCCGGCAGGGGATTTTCAAGCAGCTTCTGGCCGCCGCCCGCGACGAGGTCAACCGGCGTCATATCCCTGATTTTTTGTTTATATGTGAGCGGAGGTCTGCCGCCGGGGCGCAAACTGTGCAGGCCGTCGGGGCGCGCTACGACTTTTCGGAGTATAAAATGATCCTTGAAGAGGCAGCCCGGCCCCCCTCTACGTCAACTGCACTCGATTTGCGACCGGCACTGGCCGGCGAAGTTGCCGAACTGGCCCGCATGGACGTCGTATGTTTCGGAACCGATTTCGAGGAGGGCAAAAAATGGATTGCAAAGTCATTTGCCAGCGAGCATCGCCGCATGTGGGTGGCCACCCTGCCTGGAATTACGATTGGTAAGATCCTGGTTTCGCTCACAGGTCATGAAACATTTATCAACGCCTTCTGTGTCTTGCCCGAATATCGCGGCCGCGGCTACGGCAAAACAATTCTGAGCCGGCTCGTGGCGCAGCTCGTGGGCGACCAGCACCCGCTCATCTCACTTGAAGTAGCTACCGACAATGAGGGCGCGTTGTCTTTATACAAGAATGCCGGCTTTGAAATCAGCACGGTATATGATTATTATCGACTGCCGCCGGGCAGCTAACAATTTAAGTTATTCAAAATTCTAATTACCGGCAAAAGATTTATAATCACGCAGCGCGTTCGGCGCATTGCATAAAGTTCAAGGTAAAATAGGCAAGTTTGAGAACCGAAGCTAACACCTTAAAACAAAACCGTCAAAATCGGCCTGGGCAACCTCAAAACTCTAGAATCCCCAATTCCCGATTCTTAATTACCAATCCTGCTAAAATGCTCAGGACAAGTATCCAGTCTCAAATCTCTGATTCTTCGACAATGTTCAGAACAGCGCTTCGGGCCTTGATTTACAACCACCGCCTGGCCGGTCTTATTCTGCTTATCTTTATTAGCCTGGCTATCACCTACAGCTTGGTGACGCCGCCGTTTGAAGCGGGTGACGAGTCGCGCCACTATGCCGTGGTCAAATACCTGGTTGACAGCGGTCGCCTGCCCATTCAAAATGCGCCCGAAACCGGCGAGATTCAGCACCATTGGAGCCACGAGGGCAATCAGCCACCGCTGTACTATGCTCTGGCGGCCGGGCTGACCTCCCGGATCGATACAGGCTCGTGGGACGATGTCTTTTGGTACAATCCTCACACCAGCATCGGCAATCCACTCCGGCCC
>JBFGLD010000714.1:0-4128 GCA_041576335.1 Anaerolineae bacterium
GATTGCACAGTACCAACAGCAGAAACAGATGGCCGATGCAGCCTTAGGTAGCGTTGATGATGCCGCCTTCTTTGCCCACCTAAAAGAAGGTGGAGACGACCATACCAATAGCATTGCCATTTTGGTTAAGCACCTTAGCGGCAACTTCATCTCGCGCTGGACTGATTTTTTGACCAGCGATGGGGAAAAAGCCGACCGCCAGCGTCCACGCGAGTTTGTGCAAGAGGCGAGCGACAATCGCCTGGGGCTAATGGAACGGTGGGAGGAAGGCTGGCGTCTGCTCTTCGCCACCCTCGAAGCGCTCACAGAGGAAGACTTTGGCAAAACTGTCTACATCCGTGGCGAGGCGCACAGCGTGGTCAAGGCCATTCTACGCAACCTGCTCCACGCCAGCCATCACATTGGGCAGATTGATTTGTTGGCGACGGCTCTGCAGAACCGAGATAGTGACTCGTGAGTTTTTGGATATTGCCCAAAACAGTCAACCTTTAATTGGCAGGTTTGTCAACGACTATCACTATTCCTAATCCTATGGCAAGCCGCCCAACAAGGCAGTGGTAGCGAATTGCTAAAGCTGCGATTTTCGTAATTGGTTGGGGTTGCAACGTATCTAATCGCTGGCGGCGGTTGCGCCAACCCGCAATCGCCACACTTTAATCGTTGGGCAGAAAAAAGAAGCAAAAAGGACAGCTGCTATCTAAAGAAGCAGGTTTCAAGGGGTTGGCTTCAGTATCGGGCAGAAATGCGGTTCAAAAGCACGGCGGAGAATCGCTTTGGCGGTGAATTTTACGTTTAGCTTTAAGCGGTCAATAGGGGCGGTTCCGCCATGTCTCCCGCTTATTACGGCGGTGGAGTCAGCATTAATTGTAACGTAATACGCCGCAAACGCGGCCCGGAAGAAGTAGCAAGTAATATGATTGATAGTTCAATTGTTTGTGCATATCTTTATATCATTAGCCAGTACGGCTATCCGCCGCCAGCTAAAAACACATTCCAATATCTTGAACAGATGAAGGCTCTGGGCTTTAAAAGTGTTGAGCTTGAAGGAATAAGGCGTAATCACCTGCTTGTGATTTACCAGCAACGTAACGAGATTTCCAGCCACGTTAAAGCCCTAGAGCTACAGGTGCCATACTTTTGCATAGTTCTGCCCGGCCTGGCCTCGGCCAACCCCAACGAACGAGAGGAGAATTTGCAGCTATTTCGCAAGGGTTGTGAAATAGCCGGGTTGCTGAACGCCAACGGTGTTTTAGACAACGCGCCACTACCTCCCTTTGTCTTTCCTGAGAGCATCCCAATTGTGAGACACTACGACGAGGACGTTCTGCAAGCAGCCCACTTTCCACCAAATCTATCGTGGGACACATACTGGGGCGATCTAACCAACACTTACCGTACGGCCTGCAACATAGCCGCCGAGTTCGGCTTGACCTATCAAATGCACTCTTGTTTAGGGGTTCTGGCGGCAACTACCGATGCTTTTCTATATTTTCACGATGCGGTAGGCCGCGACAACCTGCGCTTTAATCTTGATACGGCCAACCAGTTTGTACTTAAAGATAATCTGGCTCTTTCTCTGCGGCGACTAGCCGCCCACATTGACTACATTCATCTATCTGACAATCGGGGGCTTGAGGTTGAACACCTTGTGCCGGGGCAGGGTGCAATTAACTGGCCTGTTTTCTTTGAAACGCTCAATCTGATTGGCTTTGACGGTTTAATTGGGTTGGATATTGGTGGAGCTGAGTCTGAGGTTAGCAATATCGATAGTGCATACATCCAGGCGGCCAACTGGTTAACTGAGCATTGGAGCAAAATGAGACCGGGGTAAATAATGGAAAATGGCAGTGTAAGTAGGATAGGCTGGATTGTTCGCTTTTGTTTGTCAGCGGAAACAATTTCGCTGGTCAAGTGACAGGTAGGCAATACAGTTCTGCCCAACAATCAAAATCAAGCCGAATTGCTACCCTTGCTTTTTTGAAACTGGTTGCGCCCACGATGTCGCTTTTAATCAAAAGTAGCTTTACTATCCCGCAATAGGCTTATTTTGGGGCGTTAGGCCCTTGAATATTTTCTCCAATGCGTCCTCAGGACCCAAAAAATGAGATTGACATCTGTCCGCTTTTGGCTCATACTTACAGATAATCATTTAGCGAGCCAAATCAATGCCAACTGTTTTTCAAATTGGACCCTATAGTTTCATCTTTTTCAGTTCGGACCGACCTGAACCGCCCCATATACACGTGAAACGAGATATACAGATCGTGAAATTCTGGCTTGAGCCTATTTCGCTGGCCAAAAACCGTGGGTTCAAAGAGCACGAGTTAAACCAAATTGCTCGCTTGGTTGAAGACAATCAAGGAAGAATATTAGAGGCGTGGTATGACCACTTTAACACTTGAAATAGAGCCTGTCGCCATTGAAGTGAGCGTCACTGACAAAAAACTGGTCGTGGAATTGGAAGATGGCCGGAGCCTGGCTATTCCGCTGGAATGGTATCCTCGCTTGGTGCATGGGACGGTCGAGGAGCGGCAAAACTATCAATTGTTGGGTGAGGGCTACGCGATTGAGTGGCCGGAGCTTGATGAACACATCGGGGTAGAAGGACTACTAGCTGGGCGACGGAGTAGCGAAGGACAGCAATCGCTGCAGCGATGGTTAGCCGGTCGGGGTGGTGATTAGAAAAAGTCACAAAGAGTCACTCGGTCTCTGCAAACTGGACAAAAACAACGTGGTTTCGCCGTGTGGTTGAGAAGGTTTCTTGCTTTGGACCAGAATCCGGCCTTGGTATTTCGTTCAAAGCATGTCGCCCCCCGCAAAAGAAGTATAATCGGGGGTGCTTTTTTAGAGGTGACTTGGCGCTGCCCGTAATTATAAACCGGTTATCGCGGTCGGTTATGTAAATCAACCCTACTGGCTGGCCAGGCCGTGCCTAACAAACATTTTGCAGGCGAGCGCCAAAGCTGGCTTTAATTGACGTTGTGTTTAATTGAGACAGGTCTTGCCGGCCAAGTTGGTGTAAAATCGGGGTGTAATCGCTGGTGGGCTGATGTCTCATGACCGGTCGAGGCCAGCGGTCGGC
Source organism: Anaerolineae bacterium (assembly GCA_041576335.1). GTDB lineage: Bacteria > Chloroflexota > Anaerolineae > 4572-78 > J111 > JANQQF01. The sequence continues at coordinate 3,083 of JBFGLD010000714.1, forward strand.
GGGCGCCGCCTGAAAATGGCCGTTGGGCGGCTGAGAGGTGACCAGAAATTGGTTCCCCGAAAGGAAATTGCAGAAGAAGGAGAGTAGAGAATGACTGAGCAACACTTTGGTAAAGTCTACGGCGGAAAACCACCGGTAAACTACGAGCGTTTCTTTGTTCCAGCGATTGGCGCTCCCCTGGCAACTGATCTCATTCGCCTCGCCGCACTTCGTCCAGGCGAACGAGTGTTAGACGTTGCTTGTGGCACTGGTGTTGTGGTGCGGCTTGCATCACAGCAGGTCGGCGCCACCGGGACTGTCGCTGGGTTGGATGTCAATCCCGGTATGCTGGCGGTTGCGCGCTCCGCAACGCCGCCTGGTATGCCCATCGAGTGGCACGAGGCGAGCGCGGAGGTAATGCCACTTCCGGATGCGTCGTTCGACGTCGTGCTGTGCCAGATGGGCCTGCAGTTCATGCCGGACAAACATGCTGCACTACGCGAGATGCGGCGGGTTCTGGTGCGTGGTGGCCGCCTGCTCGTTAACGTGCCTGGACCCACACCGCGGCTATTCACTATCATGGGAGAGGCGCTCGAGCGTCACATTGGTGCGGAGGCAGCGGGGTTCGTAGATCATGTTTTCTCGCTCCACGACACGGCAGAGATTCAGAACCTCGTTAGCGGCGCCGGCTTTCACGATGTCTCCGTTCAGTCCGACACGAAGTCGCTGCGCCTCCCAGCACCGGAAGAGTTTCTTTGGCAGTACGTGTATAGCACCCCGCTCTCGGGCGCCGTGGCGCATGTGGATGATGACCGTCATGGCTTGCTGGAGCGCGACGTCGCCGCAAAGTGGCAGGAGTTTGTGGAGGATCATGCTTTGGTGCTTCAGGTTCGCGTCGTAATAGCGACGGCCCGTAACTGAGAACCCACCGCAAGCAGTTTGCCGCCCAAGTTAAGGTCAGGAAGCGGGTCGCCCCGCTCCCTGCCTCTGCAAAACGGCTCGTGAGACTTTCACCTCAAGCCGCTCCTCAGCAGAATGGCTGTTGTCATCAGCACCTTTAAGCGTGA
>JBFGLD010000715.1:0-4128 GCA_041576335.1 Anaerolineae bacterium
AACGGCATCGGCTTTGATGAAAAGTATCTCGACCGAATCTTTCAGGTGTTTCAGCGCCTGCACGGTCGAAGTGAATTCGAAGGCACGGGTATTGGCCTGGCTACCTGCCGCAAAATTGTCGAGCGTCACGCGGGTACCATCACCGCCACAAGTGCGCCCGAACAAGGGGCAACATTTGTTATTACCCTGCCTTACAAACAACCTGATGGAGTAAACTGAAATGAATGTTCGTACTAGACCAATCACTATCTTGATGGCTGATGACGACCCGGATGATCGCATGTTAACCAGGGATGCCCTGGAGGAGGCACGTCTATATAACTGTCTCGATTTCGTAGAGGATGGGGAGCAACTGTTAGACTATTTGCACCGGCGGAATGCCTTCGCCGGTCTGGCCGGCAGTCCTTACCCCGGCCTGATTTTACTGGATCTGAATATGCCCAAAAAAGATGGTCGCGAGGCGCTCAAGGAGATTAAGGCCGACCCGGACCTGCGAGGCATCCCGATTGTGGTTCTGACCACCTCGAAAGCAGAGGAGGACATTCTGCGCACCTATGATTTAGGGGTCAATTCGTTCATCACCAAGCCGGTTACATTTCAAGGATTGGTGGAGGTGATGAAAACGCTGACCAGATATTGGTTCGAAATCGTCGAACTATTGCCTGAAACTGTCGAATACTGCGCATAAGTACTGATGAGGTAACCAAAATGAAACGGCTTACAAACCCTATCACCATTTTAATGGCTGATGATGACCCTGACGACCGGATGTTGACCAAAGATGCACTCGAAGAAGCGCATTTAAGCAACTGTCTTGACTTCGTGGAGAACGGGGAACAGCTGTTAGACTATTTGTACCGGCGAAATTCGTTCGCCGGCCTGGCCGGCAGCCCCTACCCCGGCCTGATCTTGCTAGACCTGAATATGCCCAAAAAAGACGGTCGTGAGGCACTCAGGGAGATTAAGGCCAATTCCGAGCTACGGCGCATTCCTATCGTAATCTTAACCACGTCGAAAGCTGAAGAGGATATTCTGCAAACCTACAACTTGGGTGTCAATTCCTTTATCACCAAGTCGGTTACATTCGAAGGATTGGTGGAAGTGATGGCAGCCCTGGCCAGATATTGGTTCGAAATTGTTGAACTACCGCTCGAAGGGATATAAGGACCATATGGCGAACTATCCAATCCGGGTTTTGCTAATCGATGACGACAAGGACGATTTTCTAATCACCCGCGAATTGCTATCAGAGATCGAAGGCATGCGCTTCGACTTGGATTGGGTGACCACGTATGACGCCGCTTTGAGGGCTATCGAGCAACAACAGCACGATGTTTATTTGGTTGATTACCGCTTGGGCGAGTGGAATGGTTTGGAATTACTGGGCAAAACTGTACAACTCGGCTGCCAGGCGCCGTTCATTTTGCTGACTGGGTTGGGCGATCGCGCTATCGACCTGGAAGCCATGAAGGCAGGTGCTGCAGATTATCTGGTCAAAGGGCAACTCGGTGCGCCGCTTCTGGAACGCTCGATTCGCTATGCCCTTGAGCGAACTCAGACGTTAGAAACCTTGCGCCAGAGTGAGGAGCGGTTTCGACGCCTGGTGCAGCTTAGCCCGGAAACGATCGCCGTTTTTAAGCGGGGGAACTTAGTTTATGTAAATCCGGCAGGCGTTAAGTTGTTGGGCGCAGCCAGTTCGGACGAACTCGTCGGAAGCTCATTATTAGATCATGTTCATCCGACGAGCCAAGCCATTGTTCAAGAGCAGATAGGCCAAATTCAGGTAGGGCAAGCTGCCGACCGCCCGATTGAGGTAAAGATCGTTCGCCTAGACGGTCAGGTTATCGACGCCGAGGCGCGAGCTACACCGGTTACGTACGATGGTCACGCTGCCGTGCAGGTTGTTATCAGCGACATTAGTGAGCGAAAGCGAGCCGAAACAAAAATTCGTCGCCGCAACCGTGAATTAACCTTGCTCAACCGGCTCATCGCAGCATCAACCACCGCGGTCGATCCTGAATCTATCCTGGAAACGGCTTGCCGTGAATTGGCCCAGTTCTTCGACGTGCCCCATGCCACTGCAGCGCTGTTAAATGTTGATAAACAAAGTGCCACCGTGATTGCTGAATCTCTGATTGATGACTGGCCGCCTGCCTTGTACGAGACGCTCACCGTTACAGATAACCCCTCCTTTCAATACTTGTTCACGCATAAAGCACCGTTAGTCGTGAATGACACCGAATGTGACCCATATTTACCGCCCACAAACGGCTTACTTCGCCAGCGTGGCCTTGTTTCACTTATCTTACTCCCGCTCATCATCGAAGACGAGGTCGTCGGCAGCCTGGGCTTGGGCTCAATAGAGCCGCGTCACTTTTCAGCCGAAGAAATCAACCTGGCCTGGAGTGCAGCTGACCAAGTCGCCGGGGCAGTGGCCCGAGCCCGTTTGGCTCAAACTCAGCAGCGCTTGATCACCGCGATCGAACAGACAGCTGAAATGGTGCTGGTGACCGATACCGAGGGCAGAATTCTTTACGTCAACCCTGCCTTTGAGCAGATCACCGGCTACAGCCGCGCTGAAGCGCTAGGTCAAAATCCACGCTTTCTCAAAAGTGGCAAACACGATCCGGCGTTTTACCAAGATCTGTGGTCAACTATCGAGGCAGGTCAGGTATGGCGGGGGCGTATTATCAACAAAAAAAAGGACGGAACGCTCTACACCGAGGACGCGACGGTTACCCCAGTACGCAATGGCAATGGGGCTATCGTAAACTATGTGGCCGCCAAACGGGACGTTACCAGCGAACTTCAATTGGAGGAACAGTATCGACAAGCCCAAAAAATGGAAGCGATCGGCCAATTAACTGGGGGTATTGCGCACGATTTCAATAACATGTTGACAGCCATCAACGGTTTTGCCGAATTATTACAGTACCGGCTGCCGGCCGACAGTCCCTTTCAGGACCTGGCCGGGAGGATTCTATACTCGGGTCAGCGTGCGACGGACCTGGTCAGACAACTGCTGGCCTTTAGCCGCAAGCAGGTAATTGAGCCGAAAATTCAAGACCTCAACAAGATCGTCAACGAGATGAACAAGATGCTGCCACGCATCATTGGCGAAGACATTATGTTGAAAACCAATCTTGCGTCAGATTTGTGGCTGGTTAAAGTCGACCCGGCCCAAATTGAGCAAGTCCTGGTTAATCTCGCAGTCAATGCCCGCGATGCCATGCTTCAGGGTGGTCAACTAAACATCGAAACCGCGAATGTGGTCTTGAACGCATATGACATCGGCCTCCCCTCAGATCTGCGGCCCGGCGAGCACGTTGTGCTGACCGTGAAAGATACAGGTGTCGGCATGACGGAGGAAGTAAGAGCGCGCATTTTTGAACCTTTTTTTACTACGAAAGAAGTCGGAAAAGGAACCGGCCTGGGTCTGGCTACCGTCTTTGGTATTGTTAAGCAGAGCGGCGGGGACATTTCAGTTTTCAGCGAAGAGGGCCAAGGTACGACCTTCATGATTTATCTCCCACGTGCTCAGGAGTCTGCTCCGCCTTTAACAAATCGACAAACTAAGACGGATTTACCCAGTGGGTGCGAGACGATACTGCTCGTCGAAGACGATGCAGAAGTGCGCAAGTTAACACGACTGGTGCTGCAGAAGCAAGGTTACACCCTGCTAGAGGCCCAAAACAGCCAGGAAGCGCTGGAACTGTCTACCGATTATCCCGAATCCATCCACTTGCTGCTAACGGATGTGGTTATGCCGGGCACGAACGGTAAAACGCTGGCGAAGCAGTTAAGCCAAGATCTGCCAAATCTAAAAATCCTCTTTATGTCTGGCTATACGGATGAGGTAATCGGGCATCACGGAGTGCTTGATCCGGACGTCGCCTTTTTATCAAAACCATTCAATCCCATCATGCTGGCGCACAAGGTGCGAGCTGTGCTTGACGGGTAAGCACAGGAAAACGGTTGATATGGATAATGCTTTAATCAGAGTATTACTTGTGGACGACGATGAGGACGACTTCGTCATTACTCGTGATTTACTCGCCGAAATCGACGGATGCAAGTTCGACCTGGAGTGGGTATCCACCTTCGAGATAGCCCTCACTAAAATTGATG
>JBFGLD010000716.1:0-4125 GCA_041576335.1 Anaerolineae bacterium
CGATGCGCAGCGGCTCGCCCGGGGCGATGACCACCGTACCCAAGGGGTCTTCGACCATGGCCGGCGCGGCTTCCTCGGCCTCCTGGACGGCTTCTTCGACCTGCTCCTGAACCTCTTGAACCACTTCTTGGGCCTGCTCGGCCGCTTCTTCAACTTGCTGCTGCGCTTCTTGGGCCTGCTGTTGAGCCCCACCACATGCCGCAAGCAAAGTCAGGGTAACCAGCAGCGTCAGAAGTAAAAAGAATCGCTTTCTCACGTTTAATCTCCTCCTTGATAAAAGTTTTTACATTTAAGTTAATTCTTGGGATGATGTAGAGCCGATGTCATCGCAATCAAACATCAACGCAGCTTAGTTGAACAGTTGCATCACCTCCTTGTAAGCAAAATTCTGTAAAATTGTCGAAATGGACCAAAAAACAAACTAACAATGACTGTCGGTGTTTGCTGGAGATTGATATTTTAGCACAACCCCGTAGCCCGTGCAACCATCTAGGATTTGCCGCTACCACTATTCACCCTACCCGAACAACAGATATAGGGCCGTGATGGTCAGAAAAACAATGATTATCCGATCGAAAATGGTCTTGTCAATTTTAACCGCTATTTGTTTGCCGACCCAGACGCTAAACGGCAGCAGGGGCAGGAGCCAGGCAACTTGCCACAACAGTCTAAAGTCGAAAAGCCCTAAGTAAAAATACGACGGAACTTTGATCCAATTTAAAGCCGTAAAAAAAAGTGCGGAGGTCGCAACAAAGACGCGAGGGGAGATATTCTGCATGAGGAGATATATTGCGATGGGCGGTCCGCCGGTGTGGGCCAGCGTCGATACAAAACCGGCTATGCCCCCGGCTGCCCAGCCGTGCCAATTGCGGAGATTGTAGCGGCCAAATTGAGATATATGATCCTCAAACAGTTTGTACAATACAAATAAAAAGGTAATGATCCCAATTCCGTGGCGCAATACCTCGGGTGTGATGCGGGCAATGAGGAGGGTCGCGAAACCTATCCCAATGATTGAGCCGGGCATCAAGATCAGGACTAATCGCCGGTCCCAGCGCTGCCAATGGGATACGACGGCGAAAACGTCGGCAATTATTATGATTGGCAAGAGTAGGCCGATGACTTTGTGGGCCGGCAATACCAGGGTCATTAAGGGGGTGGCTAAGACGCCTAGCGTACCGCCTAAACCTCCCTTGCCCAGGCCGATAATAATGATAACGATGGCAGTTACGACAAAGAAGGTGGTCAAATTAGCAGTTTGGGCCTGTGATATGAGTCATTTAGCTCTTAGTACACATCATAAAACAGGCGGAGTAATGACGGCAATAACACGAAGAGTTTCATCGCCTATAGCAGCTAAGCGGCGGAGTAGAGGGCCTTCAAAATAAACGGTGTCACCAGGGCCTAAACGGTAAACGTCTTCGCCCAACTGGATTTCAAGCTGTCCTTGCAAGACGTAGATAAACTCCTCGGTAAGCTGATCCAGCGGAGTGGCAAAATCTTCTCCGGTCGGCTCCTGCTCATACAACAGGGCTTCCATTTTGCGCTGCAAATCAGGGGTTAATAACTGAAAAGCAAGATTGGAGTTGGGCCAGCCAACAGTCAAGCGTTGGTTGCGACGCACGACAGGACTCCTGCCGTTGGCCTCAATGAGAAAATAAAAGATGGGCACGTCCAGGGCGTTGCTGATCTTGCGGAGCGACTCGATCGAGGGGCTGCTCTGGTCCCGTTCTATCTGGCTCAAGAAACTTGCGGTAAGGTCAACTTGCTCTGCCAATTCCCGTAGGCTTAATCTTAATTCCTTGCGTCGTGCTTTAATACGTTCACCTAAATGCATCGATCACCTCAAAAATCACCGTAGCGCTATTTGCCATTGTACCATGAGTCACGATTAAACACCAATATAACTTGATATTTCTCCTGTCAATCAACTAATACTGCAAATTTTAGTTATAAATAGTTTAGTTGTGAAGTTTTTGCAAATATATACTTGACAAATTCCGGGATAGATGTTAAAATAAAACAAAAAGTAAATAAATACTTTACAAAATAATATAATATAAATAATTACTACATTTTTTGTGTGTTTATACTTGAAATTTAGAAGTCATTGTAAATACAAAATCCACAAATTACATGTACGGAGAGGAAGCAAACTATTAAATTTATCGACCTGACTATCCCGCTGGGGGTGGGAACGCCTCCCTGGCCCACTTATGAACCCCTGCAGGTGAAGTACTTCAAGCGCCTGGCGCCCAACGGGGCAAACGGTCAACTCGTGACCCACAGTAACCATATCGGCACCCATCTCGACGGTGAAATCCATTTCTTTACGCCGGGTAAAGATATCGCCCAGCTTGATTTTGATTTTCTAACGGGCGAGGCAGCCATCGTCGATTTGAGCGATGTGTGTGGCGACTACGACGTCTACACCCCCAAGATGATCGAGGAGCGGGTTGAAGTCAAAGCGCACGACATTCTGATTATCCACACCGGCTACCACCATTTTGGCTGGGATCATCCGTACGGTAATGAAATGCGCTACATGGTCATGCATCCTGGCCCCGATGCGCGCTTTGCTCAGTGGTGCGAAGACAAGCAGCTCAAATGGATCGGGGTAGACTGTGGCAGCGCCGACCACCCGATGAACACCAAAATCCGTGACTGGATGCCGGCCCAAGCCGATGATGCCGATCAGCACTTCCGCGAAAAATATGGCAAACCCCTGGTTGAATATTTCACTAAAGATATGTACCAGATGATGCATCTGTGGCTGTTTCACAAAGGAATTATTCATGCCGAATGTCTGGGCGGCGACATCGACTTGCTGGTCAACCGGCGGGTGCGGGTAGGCTGTTTCCCCTGGCGCTTTGTAGATGGCGAAGCCAGCATTGCCCGTATCGTGGCCATGGTTGACGACGACGAGTATGAGACGTTGATGAAAAAGAAGGAAAGCTTGCCCAAGACCCGCTTTGGCGATTGCTATGACCCGGAACACGTCGACCGGCTGGGCGGCAGAGGGAAGACGTATTAACAAAGAAAAAAAAAGGAGGCAGAACTGACTTGGCGCCGGTAGGGGTACAGATGGCCACCAACGGCTCGGAAACTTATTCAGAAACAATATGATGAAGCTTATTATACGCCAAGCCAAGTTAAGAGAGTCTAACAAGCTGGTTGATCTTGGTATCGACGGGGGGCGCGTTGTTGACATTGCCCGCCAGATTCAGGGCGAGGCCACCACAGAAATCGATGCCCGGGGCATGTTAGTCACCGAGTCGTTTGCCAATCCCCACTTGCATCTATGCAAGGTCTACACCCTGGCCATGATGGATGAAGTTGCCCTCAAAGATTATCACGGGGCGGATATGGGTAAGGCGATGACCGCCATCGAGCTAGCAGCCAGGGTGAAAGAAAAATATGATGAATCCTGGATAATCAAGAATGTTCGCCGGGCCCTAGCCTTTGCGGCGATTTACGGCAATACGCATATTCGGGCTTTGGCCGATGTCGATAGCAAAGCCCGCTTGGAAGGCGTAAAAGCCCTGCTGCGCGCCAGAGATGAGTTCACAGGCATTGTCGATATCCAAGTCGTGGCCTTTGCCCAGGATGGTCTCATCCGTGAGCCGGGCACCGCCGACCTTATCCGGCAGGCGATGGATTTGGGCGCCGATGTGGTCGGTGGGATTCCCTGGATTGAGTTTACCCAGGCCGCCGAACAACAACACGTGGATGAGATCTTTGCTATCGCCAAAGAATACGACAAACCCGTCTCGATGCTTGTCGATGACGCCGGAGACCCCGGCCTGCGTACCTTAGAGATGATGGCCGTCAAGACTATCGAGCAGGGTTGGCAGGGCCGGTCGCTGGCCCATCATGCCCGCGCCATGGCCCTTTACCCCACCCCCTACCTGCAAAAGATCGCCGCGCTGCTCAAAACTGCCCAAATGGGCGTCGTCAGCGACCCCCACACCGGCCCCCTCCACGCCCGCGTAAAAGAACTGCTGGCTGAAGGGGTGCTGGTCTGCCTGGGACAGGATGACATCTCGGATGCCTACTACCCATTGGGCCGCAATAATATGTTGGAAGTGGCCTTTCTGGCGGTTCATCTGCTGTGGATGACCACCG
>JBFGLD010000717.1:0-4121 GCA_041576335.1 Anaerolineae bacterium
CAGAAATTCATCCGGCAGGCGATGGCGCGTCTCGTCAACAATGAGAGCGGGCAACTCACCGAAGTAAGCGTGGGCAATGGCGCCTGCGATACAGGCCAGGGTGTCGCTGTCGCCACCCAGAGAGATGGCATTGCGGATGGCGGCCTCTACATCGCCAGCTTCCAGAAAGGCCCTAATTTCACCCCAGTGATTGGAATCCACACCTTCCGTCCAACCTCAATGAGGCCGGGATCATTTTGAATACCATACCTACTACGGAATTTCGTAGATGGTATTGACCATCGTCTCAAAATTGACAAACGATGAAAACTCCTCCAAGCCTGGGGCTTTGCCAAAGCCAGCGATAGAAGCTTCTGCATCCGCTTTACTCTCCCAATGCACCACAAGTATCCAGTCGCCCTCATTTGTTACTCCCGTCTGACGGGCAATGAAGCCAGGTTGTTGGGAAGCATATTCATCGGGGATCTTAATCGTTCCAGATATCGTATTTTTCAGATAAGGCGGTCATAAAAGCCTCATCAGCAAACTGTTCATCCGTCAGGGTTTTCATCTCGGCCAGATAATCTTCGAACCCGGCCGGGCTGAAAATAGTCAGCATTTTGGCTCCGTTCTCGCTCTTGGCCTCATGCCATACGTTTGAGGGAACATTGACCGTCATTCCGGCAGTCACGACTATGGTTTCATCATCAAAGATCAGGGTGAGTTCACCCTCCAGAATATAGAAGATTTCTGTCATCTTTTTATGGTGATGCCGGGCTAAGTGAAAGCCAGGTTTCATCGTGTCTTCTACCATTGAGGCTCGACCATCGGTCATCTCGCCCGTGGTTTTGACAAAGATATGGTCGCTTGACCATTCATACTCAGTTCCCTCACCAGATCGTACAACTTCTTTATTCATAATTCACTCCTTTGTACATAACCTAACGTTAAATCCTGAAAAGCCTTCTCTTTGTAGAATTAATATACGATAGGCGTTGAGAAGAACGTAGAGACTAACGTAGTAGGTTTTGGTACTTTTGAGAACTCTTTGCCGGAAATCGAGCTGTCTCCGGACTGTGTCAAAACAACTCAAGAAGAGGTATAGTCGGTTGCGACTTCAGCTTGTCCCGTAACAAAATTATAGGATTCGACAACCAACTGAAATATTATATCCAGGTCAGCCTCAGATTGGGGCGTGTATAGCATCACCAATCCCTCCCAACCCGCTCTTCGCTCAGCCCACGGGTGCCGCTCGGCCCAGCCCATTTCTATCGCTTCTATAGCTCGTGCAGGTGGCAGAGGCGCATGCAAACTACCATCCGGATGGATGTGGGTGAATTCACGTCCGGCAAGAATTACTTGCGGCTGGGCGATAGCCGTCCCCTCTCTTAACCAGACGCCCCTTGCCCCCGGTAAAGAGGCGATAGAGTTCTGCATCTCGACATCGGGTAGAGAGGAGACCCATCGATGGAGGGAGTCGTTGAGAGCGGGTACCGGTTTAACCCCAATCTGTTGATGGGGCACCGCTCCAGTTGTTGTGGGTCGTGGCCCCAATCGTTGAGGCAAGGGAGAAAGGACAGCGTCAACGACTTCCTCATTTTCCGACATCGATTCGGAGGAATTATCCGTTGTTTTTGTTTGAGTGGATTCCATAACTGCCTCCTGTTCCAGCTCATCTATTTTGACATCAGCACTATCAGTCAGTGATGCTGACTCTGCCGCCGTTTGAGACGGAGTTCCGCTACACGCACCTACAGCCAACAAAAGTATTACCAATAAGGATATTTTCATCGTTGTTAACACCTTGTTTCATCATTAATTGAGGATATTTTCTACAAGAACCTACGGTTGCTCGACCCAAAATGGTTTTCAAATCGTAGGTTCTTGCGCGAGCCTTCCGCCAGTCCATTTGGTTCATCGTGGCTGTCTTCAAAGCCTGAAGTGACAACTTACCATCCGATGGCAATTTCCATCAGAAAGCGCCAAGCGTTCAACGACAGCCAATTATCATATTCGGCCCAATCTTCATATTTTGGCAGTTCGAGCCTGTTTGGGATTTCCAGAAACGGCGTTCCTTTTTGAAATTCAGCAAAAATCGCATTTCTCAAGTCTTGAAGATACTCTTTTTGCTGGGTGACTGCAGAGCGAGGACCAAATGGTTCTTTGTGGGTGAACATTGCGGTATCGAAATCCAGTGCTTCGATTTCAGTCAACGTGCGTTCCCACTCAGCCGGGAAGAAATCCGGTAGGTTACCAAAGCCAACTCGATTGGGCGTGACAAGATCAGCTATAAAGATGATACGATCTTCGGCAAATCGGGTGACCGTCATGCCTTCGCCGTGACTGGGGCCAAAGAAATATGACTCTATCGTCTTGCCACCCAGAGTAAGATCGTGCCGATTACCTTCCCACACTTCATCGGGAACAACCACGTTTGGATTAGGATGCTCCAATAACCAATTTCTGGCATCGACATGGCTGAGAATGGTTGCCCCGGCATCCTTAAAGACCTGTCCCCCGCCAATATGGTCCCAATGATTGTGACTATAGATTACGTATCGCATCGGTTGTTCGGTAATACCCCGAATCGCTTCCAATGTTAACTCAGCGTGTTGGGGGTCCATAGGGTCGATAACGATGACGCCTTCATCGGTCACCACGATCCCGCTGTAAATAAACCCGTTGCCGAAACTGTAGATACCATTGCTAACCTCGACAAGTTGGTAGGCAGGGGCTTGACCGCCTGCTTCAGTGGTTGGAATCCACACTTTCTGTCCGACCTCAATGAGGCCGGGATCATTAATGATGACAAAACTACTATCTTCGCCTGCTTTGGCATTGGTTGCCTCAACAATTTGCGGAAAAGCTGATACATCGCCCAAAAACCGATCGGCTAATATACTCAACGTGTCCCCGGCTTGAATAATGTATTCCTGGCCCTCGGGAGCCTGTTGGGGTGGTGCAGCCGCTGCCGTATTCAGCGAGAGGCTGCCGGCCATAAACAACAGCGTGATTATAAAAAGTATTCTGCGAATTAGCATTATGTATCTCCTGTGGTTTTTATCATTTGAACTGTGAATTAAGGGAGCTCCCTGGTTATCATCACGAGATAACCAGTTTCATCACAGCTTAACAGGTTAGGGCGGCGGTGTGAATATTAAAATATGCCTAACACTTATGATTTTTTACAACTGTTCTTTGTAGGCTGAAGGGGATAAATCCGTGGCATTCTTGAAGGCTTGACTAAAGTAGAGGGGAGACTCATAGCCCAGAGCAAAGGCAATCTCCTTGACCGAGAGCGGCGTAAATTGGAGAAATCGCTTGGCTTCTAACATCAACCGGTCAACAATAATCTGTTTTGCCGTTTTGCCGACAATACGTTTGGTAATGTCAGACAGTTGACGAGAGGTCAGGGTGAGCCGGGCGGCATAGGTGTTGACGTGATGTTCTGTTTGAAATCTCGCTTCCAAGTCGGTGACGAAGGTTTGATAAAGTTCGTAATCGGCCAGGGTAATCCGATCTTGCTGGTAAGTTAGCGAGGCGCGACGTAGATTTTCGATTTTGGTCAGCAGATATTGTAGCAGATACCGCAGCATGTTATCCTTGCTAAATTGACCCTCATTTTCATATTCTATCATTAGCAGGGATAGCACGTTCTCGAATTCAACAGCAGCGTCAAATGGGACGGCCAGCGGGTAATTGAAACTGAAGTTATTAAATAAAGTTGCTTTGTAGTTCCAATTATCATTAAGGAAATCGTCGGCCAGAAAATCATCGGCAAAACGTATACTGTAGCCTGCAAAGTCATGGGTCATTTCAGCAAAACGGTGGACCTGCCCCCGCGCAATCAGACATAGGGTATGAGCTGGCGTAATAATCTGTTGACCATCAATGATATGCTTGCCCTGACCGGCCGTAGCCCAAACGATGGTCTGATAGTTATGTCGATGAGGGATTACCTCTTGTAGAGGGGGGGCACGCTTTAATGAAACTTGAGCGACTTCAATAAGCGATGCTTTTTTATTTGGAGGTAAGTCTACATAGGGTATAGGATGCTTTGCGTTCATAGAGAATTTATGAGCCATCGAAAAGATGACTTTATATAAAGTTCAAATTGTTGATAATGGACCAAGCCTCTGGCA
>JBFGLD010000718.1:0-4110 GCA_041576335.1 Anaerolineae bacterium
AAATAAAACCCAGGTGATAATAGGCGTGCTCATTGATGCACTTAATTCTGTCGCTGTTGTTGTCATTCCAGTTATGCTGTTTCCAATCTTCAAAAAGCATAGCGAAGCCTTGGCTCTTGGGTACCTTGCTTCGAGGATTATCGAGTCCGTTATCCTTATTGTTGGTAGTATCAGCCTCCTCTCACTAGTGACAATAAGTCAGGAATTTGTAAAAGCAGGCGCTCCGGATGTTTCCTATTTTGAGACCTTTGGTACTTTAGTACTAGCAGTAAGTGAGTTGACCCAATTATTTGGGGCTACGATCGTTTTTAGCCTAACTGCTCTGATTTTGAATTACATATTGTATCAATCAAGACTCGTTCCCCGATTTATATCAGTCTGGGGCCTCATTGGAGGCACATTGTTGTTAGCAGCAGGCTTGTTAGGTATGTTCGGCTTCAGTCCTTTCTCGACGATCTTGATCGTTTTGACTCTTCCAATAGCTTTGAATGAAATGGTTCTAGCGGTATGGCTTATTGTTAAAGGATTCAATTCATCTGCAATTGTTTCCGGGTCTGCCAAACAGATATAAACAAAGTCTAAAAATGAGGGGGAATACTCATGAAAGCGATGGTATACACAGAATAGGGGCCACCGGAAGTTCTTCAGCTCAAAGAGGTGCAAAAACCTACGCCGAAGGACAATGAAGTACTGGTCAAAATTCTTGCGACAACCGTAACCATAGGGGACACGATCATGCGAAGTTTCAATCTCCCCATCCCCCGCTGGCAACGGCTCGTCGCACGAGTATTCCTGGGTATTAGAAAGCCAAAAAGAACCATCCTCGGGATGGAGCTGGCCGGGGAAATTGAATCAGTAGGCCAGCATGTGACCCGATTTAAGATAGGTGACCAGGTTCTTGCATCTTCCTTCGGGGTAAATTTTGGGGGATATGCCGAGTACAAATGCCTGCCTGAAGACGGGGTGCTGGCCATAAAGCCGGCCAATATAACCTACGAGGAAGCCGCCGCCGTTCCTGGTGCGGGGATGACTGCACTGCACTGTCTTAGAAAAGGAAATATCCAGAGCAGGCATAAAGTGCTTATCTATGGCGCTTCTGGAGCGGTAGGGACTAATGCGGTCCAGCTTGCCAAGTACTTTGGGGCAGAAGTGACCGGGGTATGCAGCACCACGAATTTAGAACTGGTGAAATCTCTGGGAGCCGATAAAGTCATTGATTACACCCAAAAGGACTTTACCCAAAGCGGTGAGACCTATGACGTCATTTTTGACGCGGTAGGCAAGCTTTCATCTTCACGAGGCAAAAAGTCTCTAAAGTCTCTAAAGAAGACAGGCATCTATCTTAACGTTCATACTTCATCAGACGGCGGCGATAAAACTGAACATCTAACCTTCCTCAAAGAACTCATTGAGGCGGGGAAGATAAAACCGGTCATAGATAGACGCTATCCGTTTGAACAAATTCCCGAGGCTCACCGGTATGTTGACAAAGGACACAAAAAGGGAAATGTCGTCATAACGGTGGGACATAACAGCAAATCCTGATAAAATATGTTATGGGTCACCACCCGGTAGTTAAGTCTTGAGACACGTGCAGCCGGCCACTCTTCAACATGACCAAATTAACCCGATTAGGTAGAATCGGCGGACCTCGCGACTCGCCTGCGGCAGAGAGCAGTGTAGGCAATCTCGCCATGCGCGTAAACGCGGCATACTTCCGAATGGTCAAATCAATTCAGCGATGTTCGCCAGCTCCGCGGGCGAATCGTGCCGGGTGGGGCCGGCGCAGCATGGTGAATCACCATTCGCCAGCGGTCATCAATTCGTTCAAAGATATTTATGGCCAGCATCTGGCTCATTTGCACGGTACCCTGGTCGCGAACCGCAAGATTTTCATAGCAGGTGACCCAGGCCACGTCACCGCGCCTGCGCACTGAAACGTCGCCGGCCCGGACCTGGACCGATCCTTGGTTCGCAAAAATCACTGCCCAACTATCCCTAATCGCCGGCCAGCCGCGCAGCCGGTCCCAGCCGGGGTGAATACATTCGGTTATCGCGCTGTGATGCCAAACGTCACTCATTGCCGTCAAATCAGCCTCGGCCAGGGCTCTGTAGAAACGCTCGTTCGCGGCCAGGATTTCCTGTTTGGTCACGTCTTCGGCCATGCGCTGCCCATCCTTTCTGCCCCACTTGCTATTGATCAAAATTCATGGTTTCATCAGCCATCATAATATAATCCGAGCCAGAAATCCAGATTCCGGTCTCGCCCAGATCCCAGCGCCTGTCGAGTCAGGTCGTCTTGTAGGAAATCCCCTCAACCACGCCGAGCTTCATGTAAACGATCGTGCCGATCAGGTGGATGAGGCTGTGCAGGATGAGCGTAAGTGCTGCAGCGAGGATGATGGTTTTCGACACGATCATCCTCCTTACTCCATTTCGGCTGTAACGGCAGTCACCAGCGTCTCGGAAACGTCCACATTCCAGTAGAAATCCTCAAGATTCCAGTAGGACCACGGCTCGCCCTGATCTTCCCAGGTGACTGCGATGCGCGCCGGCAGCTTTGCGCCGTTCACCGTCTGCCACGACAGAAAATCTACGCACCACGGAATTTTGCCGCTCTTTTCATCTCGATAGCGCAGCGCGATCATGCGCGCGACCAGGCCGCTCTCCGGATCAAAGTGAACTGTCAGTTCGTCCTGCTCATCGCCAAAGGGGAAGATCAGGCGCGCGGTTGTATCGTCGACCGCTTCCCAGCGGATGCGTCTGTCGGTAAGCCAGAGCGAGGGCATCAACGGCGCTTCAGCCCACAGAATCATATTGGCGCCCTGGTCAACTGCCGGTCCCGTGGCTGCTCTGCCTACCGGTCCGGTCATACCCACGCCGTTAACATAGCGATCGATGGCTTTGAGTACGGGCAGCCCAAACCAGGTGATTTCCATATAGCGCTCAAATTCGTAGCCGGGCCGGTGAACCAGCCGGTAGCGCAGCGGCAGCCAGATGCCGAAGTTGGCGCGTCCGCGTCCGTACACAACCAGCGACTCGATACGCGGCGCCTGTTGGCCGAGCGTCACCTGGAAGTAGCGACGCACCGGTGCGGGCAAATTGGCGGGCACGTCCACCGTACCCAAGTCTTGCGGCTTATCCACCGGCGGGGGCAGATTCGAAGGTGACACCTGCAGTCCTGCCCAGCCAATGCCTGCCAGAACCGCCAGTCCGCCGGCTGCCCCGATCATTACTTTACCGAGTTGAGTCATGTGATTCTTCTCCATTTTGGGCTTGCTTTGGTTTTGCGGTAGGGGTGTAGTATAATATTCATCTCAACCCCTTACTAATTCAAGTGCTTATAATAAGATCCCCATTCCGGGAGGTGACCCATGAAAGGCATTCAATATTTGATAGATGATACCGGCAAAAAAACAGCGGTGGTAATTGATTTAGACGAATGGGGCGAATTGTGGGAAGATATTTTTGATATCTTTGTTTCAGAGTCACGCCGGGATGAACCCACAGTCTTGTGGGAAGAACTAAAAACTGAGATGCTGGCCGAAGAAGCCGCCGAAAATGACGTATCAGATTGAGTTTGTCAGCTCGGCAGCCAAAGAGTTTCGTACTCTAGAGCCATCAGTCAAACGTCGCGTCGCATCTACTATTGACTCTCTCAGTCAAAATCCTCGTCCCGCGAAAGTACGTAAATTACGTGGGCATCATAATCTCTATCGTATCCGGGTCGGTGACTATCGCATTGTGTACGAGATCGATGACCAGGTAAAAGTGCTTTGGATTACACGGATACGGCACCGTCGAGATGTGTATCGATAAATTCAGAATGTCCCCTATTTCACCTCCAGCCCAAACCGGGTCCGCTCCTCCGGCGTGAACTCCGGCGGGTCACGCTGGATAAGCGCCTCTGCTTCGGCCAACAACTGCTCCACACTGGGCCAGATGCGGGCGGTCCGGTCATGACTGGCCGTGACGATGGTTTGCCCGTCCGGGCTGAAGGCGGCTGCGAAGACGTAGCTGGTGTGCCCATCCAGCCGGCGGATGACCGACCGGGTTGCCACATCCCAGACCAGCACCGAGCCATCTTTGCCTGCGGTGACGATGGTCTGG
>JBFGLD010000719.1:0-4104 GCA_041576335.1 Anaerolineae bacterium
CCTGCCGCATCGAGATGCCGCATCTTCAATCTGCTTTCGTCAACAACCAAGCTGACGGTGTCGTCGTGCTCGGCGTCAACTTGACCCAGCGCGATTCGGTCGGCGAGATTCCTGCTTTCCTTGAAGAATTCGGTCTGACTTTTCCCATCGTGTTAGACGAAAAAGGCGAGGTGGCCAACACTTATAAAGTATTCGGGCAGCCTGCCTCCATTTTCGTCGGCAAGGACGGCACCATTCAGCAAGTTTTCTACGGCCCAGTTAACGAAGAGTTTATCAACGACCGCATCGAGGAACTGCTGGCCTCGTAACCCGGTGCACCCAATCCAAACTTGTGAAAGGAGTTTATAATGGCGAACAAATTGAATGGACCGGCCGCGCTGTGGGCGCTCGGCCTGGTCACCATCCTGGCTATGGCCGTCTACGCCGCGGCAACGCTGCTTAATGACGAGACGACGCTCGCCGCCAATGTAGAGAATCCGACGGCAGCAGATACGACAACCTCCCTCGAACAGGCCGGCCCGGCCATCCAGGTTACGACCACCGGCGCGAGCGGCACCAAACCGGAGGTGACGATCCTTACCGAAGATGACCGGCCCAGCCGGCTTCGCTCCGCCACCCAGGGCTGGAATACGAACTGGAACAAACATACGATCCAGTACGACGAACTGCTGTCCGGCGGGCCGCCCCGCGACGGTATTCCTTCCATCGACGATCCCAAATTCGTCAGCCCGGAGGAAGCCAAAGCCTGGCTGGCCGATAATGAGCCGGTTATCGCCCTGGACATTGAGGGGGAGACCCGCGCTTATCCTCTGCAAATTCTCACCTGGCACGAAATTGTCAACGATACCGTCGGCGGTGTGCCGGTAACTGTGACCTTCTGCCCCTTGTGCAACTCGGCCATCACCTTTGATCGCCGCCTTAATGGCCAACTGTTCGAGTTTGGGACCTCCGGCCTGCTGCGCAACTCCGACCTGGTTATGTACGACCGGACGACAGAAACCCTATGGCAGCAGTTCACCGGCGAGGGGATCGTGGGTGATTTGGCCGGAGAACGGTTGAAGTTTGTACCGTCGAGCATCATCAGTTTTGCCGACTTCCGTGCGGCCAATCCGAAGGGCGTAATCTTGTCGCGCGACACCGGCTTTAGCCGCAGCTATGGTCAAAATCCCTACGTGGGTTATGACGCTATTGGTAATAACCCCTTTCTGTTCCGCGACCCGATCGACGGACGTCTGGCGGCAATGGAGCGTGTGGTAACCGTGTCGCTCGACGGTGTAGACGTCGCCTACCCGTTAAGCATCTTATCTGAAGTCGGGGTGATTGATGATACCCAAGGCGGTCAGGACCTGGCTGTCTTCCATAAGCCCGGCACGAGCAGTGCTCTGGGCGCCCAGGTTATTGCCGGCGCTGAAGACGTAGGCGCCACCGGCGTTTTCGACCCCCACCTGAACAAACAACAGCTCACCTTCAAACGTGAGGGCAATGTCTTTGTGGACAACGAAACTGGCAGCAGCTGGAACATCCTGGGACATGCTATCGACGGTCCGCTGGCGGGCGAACAGCTCACGCCTATCGTCCACGCTGACCATTTCTGGTTTTCTTGGGCCGCGTTCAAGCCGGATACGGTCATTTACTCAGATTAAATCTCCACTCCCCAAGAGGGAACTGTCTTAAATGATCAAAACGTGAAACGTTAGGTCTTACGTTTCACGTTTTGGATTTTTGGGATTAGACGGTCAGGTATTGAACGGGGAACGATTACCGGGCCCAGGCTGCACCCCAATTGGCGCTGGTGTCGTCGTCGGTAAGCTGGCGAGTCACGCCATCCGACAGCCGGACGACATATAGATTGCTGGCCCGGCTGCCGGGGCGTAAGCTGCGGGAAAAGGCGACCCAGGCCCCATCCGGCGACCACGCCGGGGAGCTATTGAGATTATCGATGGAGAGGGCCTGTACCTCGCTTCCGTCAATATTCATCACGTAAATATTGCCGCTGTCACCATCGCCAACTTGGCCGTCGCCGTTTGTATCGGCCTCCTTGCGCACAAAAACCAAGCGACTGTTGTCGGGAGAAAGGGCCGGATCCTCGTCGACGGCGGGGTGATTGGTCAGGTTACGGGCTAATCCGCCGCCGGCCGGCAGCACATAAATATCCCAATTACCGTCGCTGTTGGAGGCATAAAAAATGTTGCCGGCGGAGTCCCAATCGGGATTACGGTCTTCCCCCTGGTTGGTTGTCAGGCGGGTTAAGCTGCCTTCCTCGTCGGCCAGGAACAACTCGGCATTGAAGACGCCGCTCGTTTCAGCCGTGGTCGCCAACACCACCTGATTTGAGCCCGGCTGCCAGGTGCCATACTCTTCCCAGCCCGGGGTATTGACGTAAACCGACTGTCCGCTGCCGTCTTCATTCATCCGATAGAGGTCATAATTGCCGTTGCGGTTGCTCGTAAAGACAATGCGGCGGCCGTCAGCCGACCAGTCGGGGAACCAGTCGTCGATGCCCTCGTTGTTGGTTAGCTGCACATCCGCCCGGTCGCTGTCAAGGAGCTTGAGGTAAATCTCATTATCACCATCCCGATTGCTGACGTACAACAAGCGGCCGGATAGCACGGGGCGTGTTTCAGTCGGGGTGAGTGTGGGCAGCGGCGGCGGTAATGTGGGTGATGGTGTGACTGTAGGCAGCGGCGGCGGTAATGTGGGTGATGGTGTGGCTGTAGGCGTCTCGGTCGCGACGATAGACTCTCCGATTTGGCCGGCAGCGGTGCCGCCTGTGGTGGGCGTGGCGACCGCTTCAGTCGGAACAATGTCGGGGTTCGGGCTTGGCGTGTCCGTTGGAGCCGGCGTCGGGGTAAAAGTTTGCGCTTCAATCACCGGCGCCGTAGCCGGCAGCGTCGGCGTCACGACCGGCGCCGCAGTCGCACCTACGGCTACGCTGGCGTTTTGCCGTGAAATACGTCTGAATAGGACCAAGCCGCCCACCAGCACTATAAACAAAGTTATGAGTAAAACTGCACCTGCGATAAGCAGCGGCAGCTTGGGCAGCCTGCTTGATACGGGCTTTGAGGCAGAAAGCGTAGATTCGGCCCGGGGCGAGGCCAAAGTTGGCTCGTTCTCAGCCGCAGACCCGGCAGCGCTGCTTGGGGCTACGGCCGAGTCCAATTCGGCCGCCAACTCTCCGGCCGTTTGATAACGTTCGTCGGGATTCTTGGCCAGGGCTTTTGCCAGTACCCCCACCACCGCATCGGGTAAATCGGGATTGCGCCGCTGGGGATGGGGCAGCGGTTCGTTGACATGTTTCATAATCATGCCAAAGGGCGTATCGGCCTCATAAGGCAGCGTACCGGTTGCCATCTGGTACAGCATGACGCCCAACGAGTAAATATCGCTGCGCGCGTCGCCCGACTCACCCTGGGCCTGCTCGGGCGACATATAAGCCGGAGTGCCCGTCGTAGTTCCGGTCAAGGTCAGCTTGGTTCCGCCAACGATACGGGCAATGCCAAAATCGGTCAAAACCGGTTCACCCCGCGAGGTAAACATAATGTTGTCCGGTTTAATATCACGATGAACCATGCCCACCTGGTGGGCATAATCGAGGGCCGAACCGATAGCTTTGACCCATCGAGCAATCTCCGAAAGCGGCATACTTTGGCCCCGGCTGTGCAGCGACAGCAAGCGCTCGGTCAAGGTTCCTCCGCCCACATACTCCATAACCATGTAATACCAGCCCCGATCCGCATCGAAGTCATGAATTTGGACGATGTTGGGATGGCGCAGAGAGGCGACGGCTTTGGCCTCACGTTCGAACCGCTCTTTGAAGCCTTCTTCACGAGCCAAATGGGGCAGCATCACCTTAATCGCCACCGTACGTTCGAGGCCGGTTTGTGTCGCGCGGTAAACCTCGGCCATCCCTCCGGCGCCCAGGAGTGCGGTCAGCTTATATTTTCCGAGCGTGGTGCCAACCAAGTTCGAGGGTGGCGTATCTGTTTGGGCCAATGATTGCCTCCGTTTGTCAGACCTGTCGCCTTGGTCAAATTAATCTACTGGAACACTATTAACCTGCTGCTAAGGAAAACGCCGTAGGCCGGGGGGCTGGCCCAGCAGAGC
>JBFGLD010000720.1:0-4101 GCA_041576335.1 Anaerolineae bacterium
CTTGAGGTAAGGTTCCTGTGTCACGCCAGGATGACATCAAGAAACTGATCGCCGAACACCAACGTCACTTGCAGCTCCTCAGACAACAAGAAGCTGGATATGGCTCCTTGAATGTTCCCACCCATATCCTGACCCAGATCCAAGATCGGGAAGATGAAATTGAAAAATTGCAGACCGAACTGGCGGAACTAGAGCGAGGGGAGGAAACTCCTGCCCCACCCAAGCTTGCCTCCTCGCCGGCGGTATCAGCCCCACCCGCCCCAACGTATAAACCTGATCCGGAGCTGTCCAGCTGGCGCGCCAAGCCCCGGCTGTTCCTCTGCCATGCCAGTGAAGATAAACCTCGGGTCAAGGAACTCTACCATTTACTCAAAGAGGCCGGCTATCGCCCCTGGCTGGATAAATTTGATCTGCTGCCCGGCCAGGATTGGGAATTTGAAATCCGGCAAGTCATTCGGGAGTCTGGCTTTTTTCCATTTCTTAGCACTTTGGTTAGTTTCCTGACTTTTCACAGTATTTTCTCCTTTGAATTAAAAACCACTTTGTTCGTCGTCCGGAAGTCGTTTTGCTCCTATTATCCAGTTTACTCCAACCCCTTTTTAATTTGGCCAGCCAAGAGGCTAGTCTGATGGACCGTGCCACAAGAAATAAATCCACACCCGTCAGCAATAACTGGGCATTTTGTTAGCGAGCGAAGTCTAATTGTCGTAATGGGAGTTGCTATCCCAGTTTTGCAATACGTTTTTGCCGACGATAGTAAGTCCGTTGACGGATTTTCAACCATTGCTGGTCACAAGGGATTTCACGATCTGCCTAAAGCCAGACCTGCAAACAGCGTGCCGGCGGTTCCATGGTTTATCGCAGCACGTTGCTTATCTTCAAGCGAATAGCTCTGAAGCATACTGTCAAACGCGCTTACCAGCAGTTCCGGAGCAAAGGGCCAGTCGCTTCCGTAGGTAATGTGATTGGCATCCGCCAATGACAGAAGGCTCGGGAGCGTTGTCGGACCGGTTGATAGTGCTGTGTCAAAGTAGAACTTACGGAAGACATCCAGCTCAGTCTCCAGGAATTTCTTTGGGTTCAGGGCCGCTGGTCCGCCGTATCGAAGCCTGGGGAATAACAAACGCTGTGCCGCATACGGCACAAAACCGCCCCCGTGAGCCAGGATGAATTTTATGTATGGATACTTGATCAGCGCCGCGGAGATGTACAATTTCGCTACCGCGCGGGTAGTATCAAGCAGAAAATCCGCAACAAATGGCGGAACGCCGGGAACCTCCGGCCCGGGTAAACTTCCCGGATGAATAAATACAACGCTCTTTCGGCGGTTCAACTCGGCCAGCAGCGGATCAAATAATTTGTCCCCCAGATAGGTTCCGCCTGCATTCGCCAGTAAGATAACGCCATCCGCATGAAGCTGATCCATTGCGTAATTCAGCTCAATGATGGCCCCTTCAACATCTGGCAGCGTAAGGGTTGCGAAAAAGCCAAAGCGACCGGAACCAGACGCAACAACCTCAGCAGCAAATTCGTTGACCTCGCGGGCCATTGTTCGGGCCGCGTGATCATCTCCCAGGTGTACGCCGGGCGGTGGGATCGAAAGGATCCCCACTTGAATCCTATGTTTATCCATCATTTCGACAGCCGCGGCTTTCTCCCAGGATGGCATTGCCATGCCGCTGGGATTAAAACCCTGGCTGTCAAGCCATTTTGCATAGTTGGGAGGAATATAGTGCTGATGGGTGTCAATCTTCAGTGATTGAGGCACATCAGCATCCCCAGGGCTGTAAACGTTGGAAGGGAACGGATTGCAGGCCGACACTTCTGTGGCAGCCACCGCCACACCCATCAATTTGAGAAAATCCCGTCGTGAAACCTCACGCGAAGCATGCGTTGCCATACCTACCCTACTGCCGTTCCCCACAATTTTATCTCTTTGGTTTGTTTCCTGATTTTTCACAGTATTTTTCCTTTGAATTAAAAACCACTTTATTCATCGTCCGGAAGTCGTTTTGCTCCTGCTTATTCAGTTTACTCCAACCCCTTTTTAATTCGGCCAGCCAAGTGGCTAGTCTGAAGCCTGGACAACGAGAGAGTTTTTAGAATATAGAGGGGTTAAGCTAAGGTAACGACAAGTAAGATTAAATGACCGGATACTGTTGGCGAACCTCCAAAGTTTGCGCTGGCAGAAGTTATGGACTACCTTTAGAGTGCCATAACAGTAATTTCAATCCCCAGGAGGTAAATCATGTCGCTCAAGCCAAAGCCAATTGAGGCCGTTCCCGAAGAGACCATGCGCGTGGCGCGGGCCGCCTTTCCGAAAGGTAATCCCTATTTGACCCTGCGCGATGAACTGGGTCCGATTTTTCGAGACGAAGATTTCGTGGATCTATTTCCCAAAGACGGCCAACCCGCCTTACCGCCCTGGCGACTGGCGCTGGTCACGGTCATGCAGTTTCGGGAGAATCTATCAGATCGTCAGGCCGCCGAGGCTGTCCGAGCTCGGATTGACGTGAAATATCTGCTGGGATTGGAGCTGACGGATGCCGGTTTTGACTTCAGCGTGCTGAGTGAGTTTCGGAGCCGACTGCTGGCAGGCAGGGCAGAAATGCGCCTGCTGGAAAAACTGCTTGAGCAGTGCCGCAGCCGGGGGCTGGTCAAAGCTCGAGGGAAGCAGCGGACTGATGCGACGCATGTATTGGCCGCCATTCGGGTGATGAATCGTTTGGAGCTGATCGGCGAGACGGTCCGGGCCGTCTTGAATGAACTGGCCACGGTCGCCCCAGAGTGGCTGAGCCGGGTCGCCCCAGCTGAGTGGTACAAACGCTACAGTCGCCGGATCGAAGATGATCGCTTCCCCAAGAGTAAGGAAAAGCGCGCGGCCTATGCCCAAACGGTCGGGGCAGATGGGTTCAAGCTGCTCGATTTGCTCCAAGAGCCAGATGCACCCTCGAATTTGGGCCAGTTGCCCAGTGTAGCCGCCTTACGACAAGTCTTGGCGCGACACTATGAACGCCTCAAGGCTGGCACTGAAGGCAAACAGCCGGGTCAGGTGCGTTTCAAAGACAGTCGAGAATTAGCGCCAGCTGCAGAAGGCATCGAGTCCCCCTATGACCCGGAGGCCCGCTTTCGCAGCCGATACAAAACCGCCTGGACTGGCTACATGGTGCACTTGAGCGAGACGTGCGAAGAGGACGACGTCCATCTGATCAGCCACGTTGAAACGACGGCCGCCACGGTGCATGAGTCCCGGAAAACAGAGACTATTCATCAGGCGCTGGTTGACAAAAGGCTTCCGCCCGGTCAACATTTGGTCGATTCAGCCTACATCGACGCTGAGTTGCTCATCAACAGCCGCCAAGATTTCAATATCAGCTTGGTCGGTCCAGGTCGCTTGGACAACAGTTGGCAAGCCAAGGTCGAGGGCGCTTATGACCGCTACTGCTTTGAGATCGATTGGGATCGCAAGCAAGTGCGCTGTCCACAAGGAAAACATTCGGTGACCTGGCAGGAAAAATCCGACAAGTACGGCCCTTACACCATAGTCTTCTTTGATCGTCAGACCTGTCGGAGCTGCCAGGCTCGCTCATTATGTACCCGTTGCAAAGACCGGGAGCGGCGGCTGCGGATACAACCTCGTCCTCAGTACGAAGCCCTCAAAGCGGCCCGCCAATTGCAGACGACAGAGGCTGGCAAAAAGCTCTACAACAACCGGGCTGGAGTAGAAGGTACCATTTCCCAGGCGGTGCGCGCCTTTGGCTTGAGGAGAACCCGTTACCGGGGCTTAGCAAAAACTATCCCATCAGACTGCCCCGCTAGGGCTAAGCGCACTGCCGTCCGATGGAAGAATGGCTGACCATCCAACAGGATGTATATCCCGCTTATATTACCTGGGAGCAGTTTATGGCCAATCAAGCTCGTTTGGCCGACAACGCCAGCACCTTCGCTCGTCGGGCGCGCGGCGCGCCCCGAGAGGGTGCGGCGCTCCTGGCTGGGTTGGTGGTCTGCGGCCGCTGTGGCTATCAAATGCGGGTGGTCTACAAGCCCCAGCAGCGCTATAGCTGTACGGCATTGGCTGCCAACTATGGGGCGGCCACCTGC
>JBFGLD010000721.1:0-4092 GCA_041576335.1 Anaerolineae bacterium
CGGCTGAAGAAAATCCGTTTTTGGGGGTACGCGGTCTGCGGCTCTGTCTGGCCCGCCCGGAACTGTTGCGCACCCAACTCCGGGCGATCCTCCGGGCCGCTGAGTTTGGCCCCTTGCGAGTGATGTTTCCGATGGTAGCCAATGTGGCAGAATTGAACACGGCCCGACGGATGGTTGACGAAATCCAGGCGGAACTCAACAGCCCGCCAGTTGAAGTGGGCATCATGATTGAAATTCCGGCCGCGGCTGTACTGGCCGATATTTTTGCCAAGGATGTTGATTTCTTCTCGATTGGAACCAATGACTTGACCCAATATACGCTGGCCATGGACCGGGGCCATCCCGAGCTGTCCGCTCAGGCCGATGGCCTGCACCCGGCCGTCTTGCGGCTGATTGACAAAACCGCGCGCGCGGCCCATGCCGCCGGCAAATGGGTCGGCGTCTGCGGCGAGCTTGGCGCAGACCCCCAAGCGGTGCCTATTCTGGTTGGGCTGGGCGTGGATGAGTTGAGTGTCAGTATTCCGGCTATTCCGGCGGTGAAAGCCCAGATTCGCTCGTTATCCCTGTCGACCGCTAAAAAGCTGGCGGCGGAGGCTCTGGAATGTGCCTCTGCAACCGAAGTACGCCGCACGGTTGACAGCCTCAGCCTCAGAACGTTTTCAAAAACTAAAGAAGCCGGGGAGTAGATTGTGGCTAAAATTGCAATTCAATTTGGCGCGGGAAATATTGGACGAGGCTTTATCGGGGTATTGCTGGCCCAGGCCGGGTATGAGCTGGTTTTTGTCGACGTTATCGACTCAATTGTCGAAGCTATCAACCGGCAAGGTCAATTTACCATCAAGGAGATTATTGATGGTCAGGCCCAAGCAACTACCGTGGAAAACGTTAGGGCTATTAACGGCAAATCCGAAAGTGAAGTGGTCGAGGCCATTGGCCAGGCCACAATGATTACCACCGCCGTGGGACCTAACGTGCTGCGGATCGTGGCCCCGGTCATTGCCAAGGGTCTCCAGCGGCGGGCTGAGCTTAACTCAAACACGCCCCTCAACATCATTGCTTGCGAGAATCTGATTGATAATTCCAGAATTTTGCAGGAATATGTTCACAGTCATTTGCCTGCCGAAGACCAGACCTACGCTGAACAGCACATCGGCTTTCCCCGCTGTGTTATTGATCGGGTGGTCACCAATCCTAGCGAAGCTGAACGGGCCATCAATCCGCTGTTGGTCATCGCCGAAGGGCATGGGCAATGGATTGTTGATCGACAGGGATTCATGGGCGAGCCACCCAAGATCAAAGGGATCAAGCTCACTGACAATCTGGATGCTTACGTTGAACAAAAAATCTTTACCCTCAACACAGCGCATGCTGTAACGGGCTATCTGGGTTATCTAAAAGGATATGAATTTATTCACGAAGCGATACAGGATGAGGAAATTCGCCAGGTGGTTTCGGGGGCGATGGAGGAATCTAGTTTGGCCTTGATCAAACGACACAACCTTAACCCCGAACACCAGGCTCAATACGTGGCTGACACCTTGAAACGCTTTGCCAATGCAGCTGTGCCTGACCCGGTTGTCCGGGTTGTTAGAGAACCAAAACGAAAATTGGCGGCAAATGATCGCCTAGTTAAGCCCGCATTGTTGGCTTTGGAGGTCGGCGTGACGCCAGCCTATCTGGCAACGGCAATTGCCGCCGCCCTGCTTTATGACAATGCTGAGGACCCTCAAGCCGTAGAGATTGCCAATACTTTTAAAGAAGAGGGGCTTGATTCAGTCTTGGCTGATGTGTGTGATCTAAGCGCGGATAGTCAATTGGCTCAGTTAATTAAAGAGAAAATACCACAGATGAAAAAGCTGCGCAGGGCCTAATGGGATTCTTTGGACCGTCTTTTTTGTTTGCAAATATCGTGGGCCTGGTGCTGTTTGGCCTGGGCTTGGCCGCCCGTCTGGGATATCTGAAGCGGATGTTTATCCAGAAAAAGAAAACCGGGGTATATTCCAGAAATATAGTTTATGCCTTGATGCCGGCGGGGCTATTTCTACTCTCCTTTTATCCCATATTCGTGTGGAAAGGGGATAAGCCGCTGGACGATAAATCGGCACTTGCGGTCCTGGCTGTTCTATTTGTATTACCCCTGGTGACTCTGGTTTGGCAGCCGGTTTGGCTCAAACCCGCCTGGTTGCAATGGCTGGAAGCCAACTATAAACCCGTGTTGGAAAAAATGTTCAAGGCCGCCCGTCAAATGGGGGTACCTCAGTGGGAAGCTCAGGTAGAAACGCAAGCTGGTTTGGAACAGTGGGCCGATAGCGTGGCCCGGAAGAACAAATAGTTCGGAGGAAAATTTCTAATAACAAATAACGATAACACGACCCCAAAAAAAATAGGGGTGTTGACCAGCGGCGGCGATGCCCAGGGCATGAATGCAGCCGTACGGGCCGTCACCCGCGCTGCTCTGAACCGGGGGGTTGAGGTCTACGCCATCAACGAGGGCTACCAGGGTATGGTCGAAGGGGGCGACCACATCCGGCAGCTCACCTGGGGAGCCGTCGGCGGGATCATTCAGCTGGGCGGTACGGTCATCGGCTCGGCCCGCAGCGCGGATTTTCGGACCCGCGACGGCCGGCGGCAGGCGGCGTACAATCTGACCCAACACGGCATCATGGGTCTGGTGGTCATTGGCGGGGACGGCAGCCTGACCGGGGCTAACCATTTCCGCCAGGAGTGGCCCTCGTTGCTGGCCGAACTGGTGGCGGACGGCAAAATCGACCAGGCAACCGCCGAGGCCCATCCACACCTGGCCCTGGTAGGGCTAGTTGGCTCAATCGACAACGATATGTTTGGCACCGATATGACGATTGGGGCCGACTCGGCCTTACACCGGATTGTAGAAGCGGTGGACGCCATCAACAGCACGGCAGGCAGTCACCAGCGGACCTTCGTCATCGAAGTGATGGGGCGAAACTGTGGCTATCTGACCTTGATAGCCGGCCTGGCCACTGGCGCAGGCTGGGTGTTAATTCCCGAAAGTCCGCCGGAAGAGGAAGATTGGGAGACGGCTATGTGCAACACGCTGAAAGCGGGGCGGGAGATTGGCCGGCGCAACGGTATTGTCTTTGTCGCCGAAGGGGCAAAGGACCGGCACGGTCAGCCGATCACGGCCGGTTACGTGAAACAGGTGCTGACCGATCGCCTGGGCGAAGATACACGGGTGACGATTCTAGGGCACGTGCAGCGGGGCGGCACGCCCAGCGCCTTTGATCGCAATATGAGTACGGTGCTGGGCTGGGCGGCAGTCGAAGAGCTGCTGTATATGACCCCATACAGCGAACCACTGTTGATTGGTTGGCGCGATAGTGATGTTATTCAGTCACCGTTGATGGAAATGGTAGCTCAAACCCATGAAATTGCCCACTTAATCCAGGCCAAAGCGTATGATCAGGCCATGGAAAAGCGGGGACGCGGTTTTGTGGAGTCATTCCAGACCCTGCAAACCTTAACTCGGGCCTACCCGCACGCCCCGGAACCGGGGCAGAAGCAGTTCCGCCTGGCCGTGATGCACAGTGGCAGTCCGGCCCCAGGCATGAATACGGCGGCGCGGGTGGCCATCCGGCTGGGTCTCGACCGGGGGCACGTGATGTTGGGTATCCAAAATGGCTTTTCAGGGCTGATTAAGGGTGATATCAAAGAAATGGGCTGGATGGATGTCAGTGGCTGGGTCTCCAAAGGGGGGGCGGAGTTGGGCACGAACCGAAGCATACCGCAACAGAAGGATTTTGAAATCATCGCCCGCCGCCTGGAGGATGAAAAAATCGACGGTCTGCTGATCATAGGTGGCTTGACCGGCTACCAGACAGCCTACCAGTTTATCACGTTGCGAGACACCTATCCGGCCTTTAATATTCCGCTGGTCTGTGTACCGGCTACCATTAACAACAACTTGCCCGGAGCGCAAGCAAGTATTGGGGCTGATACCGCCTTGAATAGCGTTATGCTGGATGTGGACAAACTCAAAGAGTCGGCGATGGCGACTCGCCGCTGCTACGTCGTTGAGGTCATGGGAAGAGATTGCGGCTATCTGGCCTTGATGAG
>JBFGLD010000722.1:0-4091 GCA_041576335.1 Anaerolineae bacterium
ATTTGCCCAAAGTGAGTGATTTCTTCTCCATTGACGAGCACGATTACCTGGTGATGGATCATGTGCCCGGCCAGAACCTGCTCGAGATCGTCAACGGTCGTCGCCGTGAGCTGCACTTTTTGGATCAGGAAGTCGTTTTAGATTGGACTGACCAACTGTGCGATACGCTCATTTATCTCCATTCTCGCCAGCCGCCTGTGCTGCACCGAGATATAAAACCGGCCAACATCAAACTTACTCCGGATGGCCGCCTGAAATTGGTTGATTTTGGGTTAGTCAAACCGCTCGATCCCGACGATCCAAACACGTTGACGGGTTTGCAGGGGGCCGGCAGCCTGCCCTATGCGCCCTTGGAGCAGTATGTTGATCATTTAGGCCACACCGATGCTCGCTCGGACCTGTATGCGCTGGGTGCAACAATTTATCATCTAGTTACCGGAAACACCCCTGCCAGCGCCCAAGAGCGTTTTCTTTTACCGGAGTTGCTGCCCAACCCACGGCAGATCAACCCCGATATTTCAGCGGGGGTCGCCGACGCGATTTTGGCCGCTATGGCTCCACATCCAAAAGATCGTCCGCTAACTGTGGCGAATTGGCGGCAAATGCTGCGTGGTTCCCTTTCCACTGCCCCTCTGGGCTCCAGGCCCGGCTCCAGCACCGACTGGTTCACCAGCCTGCAAGAAAACTGGTGGCTGGTTGGGCTGGCCGTTGTTCTGTTGGGCGCTTCGGTCTGGATGACGTTTAATTAGATTCCGGATAAGGCCAGGCCGCCGCTATCTCTTGGTTGCCGTGAAGCCACGGTTACCCAAGCCCAGGGCGACCATAGCGAAAACAAAGGCCAGCCCGGCTACGCTTAAGCGGCCAACCAGCAAATCCGGTTCCTCAAAAATCCACTGTTCGGGACGAAGTACCCCCGCACCATACAGCAGATAGGCGCTCAATCCACCGATCAACCCCCATAACCCCAGTCGAACCCGGCGGGAGAGCGATCTGTGAAACTGCTGTCCCAGCCGGAATCCCACTAAACCGGCCAACAATGTTGCGCCCAATGCTGATAATAAGTCAACGCCATCCAGGACCCGAACCTCGGTCGTGAATGAAGCAGGAGGTTCTGCCTGCGGCTGATCTCCGGGAAGCAGTGGCAGGGATGTGGCGGTAGGGGCAGACGTAGCCGTCGGCGCAGAGGTGGGTGTTTCTGTGGGTGTCAGCGTGGCGGTCGGCAGAGATGTGGGGGAGGCCGTAGGTGTGGGTCGCGCTTCGACCATAACATTGATAATATCGGACAAAACGCTTTGCCCTACTACAGCGAATATTTCTATTGTGCCGGGCTCAGTCAGGGTGAGGGTTGCCTCGGCCATACCCTCCTGCGTATCCACAACGGTTGATGTTAGGTCACGTCCATTGAGTCGTGCTTTTACCTCAAGATGCGTTTCATCCGGAACAATATGTCCGTTATGGTCAACGACTGGCCCAATCCGCACCTGTGCTGTAACCGGCGCTATTTTACTGTTGGGCGAAATTTGTACCGGCACGACTTTCAAGGTCTGATCAGGATCTGGAGCCAGTACATCCACCAACTTGTAGCCAATGCCCTCGACCGAAACAGGAGAAGCTCCCGAAAAACCAGCTTCACCAAAGAGGGCTCGGACCGCTGCTTCGATATGGGGCTGAGTTTTACTATAGATGCCGTAGTAAGCGGTCAGCTTTGTGATTTCCGTAGTATCCAGGTAATAAGGCGCATTAAAAGCCATGACGACGCTCGTCTTATCCCGCAGTGTACCGCTCTCTTGGGCCAAAAAAAGCTTGAGAGCGTCCGAATCGCTAAAGCGGCTAATATTTAGATCAGTCGTAGCGAAAATCAACCAGTCCGCCTCCTGAATACGTTGGCGTACCTCCTCCGGCGGAACCTGGATAAGAGGACTCTGTTCGACCCTTTCGTCTCCCGACTCAGCCAAAGCTGCAATCGATCCCCCCAAAGCGGCTCTTAATTCCGAAAAAGTGAAGGTGCTAATCTGCTCCGGCTGAATTTGGCCGCTCGCACCCGGACCATAAAGGCGTAGAATCGTATCTTGGATGTCATTGCGGGCTAAAAAAAGCTCCTTCGGTTGGCAGTCGTCTGTAAAACATTCTCGGGCCAGGCGCGTGTCGACGATAACTAAAATACTTTCGTCCGACCGGGGTGGGCCGGGGATGCGCAATCGCAATTCTTCAGGAGACGGGTAAAGCAGGGTCAGACTTTGCCGGGCAATCTCATTCACAACCGGTCGAGACCTTGCGGTTACCTCTACCGCCTGGTTGGGATCTCGATTCAGCGCATCAAGCGACATATCAGGATATCGGCTGAGCTTCATCCGCAAAATACGAGCGACCGCTGCGTCAACCCGGTCGGCAAACGTCGGATTGCTGATGTACTCGGTCCGAAAGAAAAAAATTGTATCTTTGATATTCGCAAATTGGTCGCGCCAAATTGACTTAAGGTCAAATTGTACCAGGCTTAATACATCATTACCGGCCAGAAAAGCTTCTTTGGCGATGCGCCGGTGTGGAAAGGTTTCCAGCGTGGGGTCGAAGTGTTTTCGGACCGCAGGCACCCCTAACGCATCACTCACAATGAGTCCTCCCCGGTCGCGCCAGTGCGCAATTTGCGGTAGGTTGGTCAGCGTTTTCATTCCTTCGGCATCAAAGCTAATTGGGGCTGTAAATTGGCGAATATCCCCTTGAAATCCACGATAGCGAATGTGACTTGACATAAGTGCGTCAGTGGAGCCAAGCGGATCATCCGGCCGTTCGGCAGTAATATAAAAGAATGGGGGTAGTTCTATTCGGCGCAGCTCTTGCAGCGACTTATCAACCGTGGCCACCTCATTATCCGGCAAACGGTCGCTGCCGCCGTGGCCGGGGAAATGTTTAGCGACCGTGACGACCTGCCCGTTGCTGCCGGCATGCACTCCACGAATGTAGGAGCGCCCCATGCGACTGACCCAGTAGGGATCGCCCCCAAAAACCCGGACTCCGATATCACCCCGGCCGGATGGCCGCGGGTCGTTTAAAACATCGACGCTCGGTCCAAGCAGCATATTGATCCCCATGGCCGCCAAGTCTTCGCCGACGATGCGCCCAATTGCCTCGGCATAAGCCGTATCCCAGGTCGCCCCAATGGCCATTTGGCTGGGTATTGGAGTCACACCCTTGGTAATTCGAGTAAACGGAAAATCGTCTCCTTCGTGATCGAGCGCCACGAAGAGAGGTAAGCCATTCGTGTTGAAGGCAGTGGTTTGTATTGAATTAACCAGTTCTGTAATCTGACGCGGGGCGGAGGGATCATTATTGAAATTACTGTTCGCAGCCAAAAGAATAACACCGCCGACTTTGTATTCGGTCAGTAACTGCCAAATGTCGGAGTCCGGATTGATATTGGCTCCAACAAATGGCACAATAAAAAGCTGGCCCACTTTGTCTTCTACCGACATCCGGCTCAAGATCGCAGTGACAGGATCGGGCTCCTGGGCCCGGGATGGATTGACGTTACCCGGCACCGACCGTGATATTAATAGGACTAAGACAATTAGAATCACTCGCGTACAGATGTGCATGGCAGTACATGATACCCCAAGCCGGCAAATGAGCCAAAAACAAAAATGGCTCCACAGCTTTAGGGGACTGCTGAGAGCCGGACAGCTTAGACCAGTACAGCGCCAAATTATTCTTAAGCACGAATATGGTAATTCTAGCGGGCCATGTAAAAACCCTTAATGGAATAGCGCCTCAGGTCTCATTGAGAGGTTAGCTCCTCGACCCCTTGCGGCAGCGTCGGGAGCACTTGGGTATCAGGCTGATTTGTCACCGTGTTAAACACGGTCAGACCGAAACCGGCCAAAAAGAGCAACAGTAACAGCGTTACTAACAAACGCCAAAGCATATCTTGCCAGGTAAATTGGATCTTGCCGTGGTTAGGAGTGTTTAGCATTGAAGAAAGCACCTCTTCTCACAAATTTGAAGACAGGTAACCAAATCACATCTCGGCCTACATGTTAGATCGTACTACAATCGTAGCACTTTTTCCGGTTCTTTAACCCACTTCTAGCTGACGG
>JBFGLD010000723.1:0-4083 GCA_041576335.1 Anaerolineae bacterium
ACCGAAGTTGTGGACGCAGCCTTGCCAAACAGTCGGATTGCCGTCATGCCGGGGCAGCAGCATACTGCAATGTATACTGCGCCTGATCTGTTTCTGCGTGAGGTGCTAACATTCTTAATCGGACCGAATTGACGGATGTAGAGCCGAAAGGAGAAGCTTAGGATGAATCCGTCTGAAGCGTATCCTGAGCAATACGACTATATCATCGCCGGTGCAGGTTCGGCCGGTGCGACATTGGCCGCTCCTCTTACAGAAGGACTATGACGTCGCGAAATGGAGTATTCAATCCGGCCCCATTGACGCGCTGCAGATCGACGATGATTGGATCTACGGAATCGCGCAGGTCGATGCAGCCACCGTTACCCCCGCTAATAAGACGACGAAGTCATTGAAAGCCACAAAGAGCTGGCTCCTCCATAGAGAGTCTTCCGGGGCATGGTTGATCATGAGGCAGATGTGGAACCTCAAGTAACGACAAGTAAGGACGCCTGAGGCGGGGCTTCTTGTGCCTTAGGAGCGGTGCCCGCGCGGCCCGCGTGGATTGAAACAAGCCTAAAATTGAAGTGCGGGCTAACATCCCGTTCAAGCCGCGCGCACAAGTTCGGCTTTTGTTGTTTTTATTGAGCCCACTGTTTTATAAATCTATATCTTTTGGGGGTTGACACGGCGTTGAATTACCCTATGATAATCCTAGGCCGCCTTTGACCTTGTGCAGGATCTGCCGATGGGTCGGTGGCCCCGTCACCTCCCGCGATCAAACTGCTGTCCCATCCTGTCCTCCTGAGGATTACAGGTTTGCAGAAAATCAGTGCCACCAATGCCGTGGCCCCAAGTTTTAACGTGGTTCAGACAACTCGAACCTATATTTTTCACTATTTAAAAATTGGATAGACGAACTGTACCACGGCTGCCTGTTGGCTACGATCGGTTGAGCCGGCCGCAGCCGACACGCTAAAAATTATGGATCCACATGACCGGCTTCCGGGGTCAGATTAAGCTTGATTTTAGACGGCCATGAATATAAGCGGATTACGCAAAAAACTCCTCTTTAGCAGCATTTTGGGAGCGCCGATTATGGACCGACGCTTTCAGTTCTTAGATCTGGCCCTGGTCGTCGTGGCCATTCTTTTGTTCCTATCCGAGGCCAAGATACTCCTCTTCCACTTGATCTTTATTCTGCTGACTGTAGGCGCATTCTTTTGGAACTTTCGGGCCTTTGTCTGGCGCGCCGGCTTTTGGGTAATAGTGGCAACCTCGGCCGTAATCGTTAGTGTCCTGTCCGATAAAATCCCAGCCGGTGAAATTGTCGAAATACCCTTACTCTCAATCATGCTTTTGCTGGTCTTTGCCATTGCCGGACAGCGGGCCAGGGCGGGCGAGGCGCTGCGGCAGGCTCTACAAGACTTGTCCACGCTGCTTGAAATCTCCCGAAATGTGGTCTTGACCGAGGAGCTAAAGCCGCTGTTAGAGCTAATCCTCGATTATCTTAAGGATTTGGTCAATTATGAGCGTGCCACGATTTATGAGTTGGAAGGCGATACGCTGATAGCATTGACCTACAGGGGCCACCTGTCTGCGGAAGAAATATTTGAGTCACCCATCTCCCTAAAGGATTCGCCTATTAGCGACCTGTTAACTGACAGAAATAAGCCGCTCATTATCTCCGACATATGGGCTGACACGCCCATAGCCCAGAACTTTAGAACAGTGACCGGCGAACAACTCAAAACGCTGTTCGGTCACAACCGTTCCTGGGTGGGGGTACCGCTCACGATCAAGGACCGGGTAATTGGCATCCTGGCCCTTCAACATAGAGAACCCGATCATTATTTTTCGCCAAGACATACAGACTTGGTGCTGGGCTTTGCTAACCAGGCCGCCTTGGCTATGGAGAATGCCCGGCATTATGGACAAGCGCAAGTAATCGCGGCGATGGAGGAGCGCCAGCGCCTGGCCCGCGATTTGCACGATGCCGTTAGCCAAACCCTCTTTTCGGCCAGCCTGTCTGCGGAGGTACTGCCACTCTTGTGGGAACGCAACCCCATTGAGGCCCGGCACTGTTTGGAGGAAGTTCACCAACTGACCCGGAGCGCATTAGCCGAAATGCGAACGCTGCTGCTGGAACTGCGACCGGGAGCTCTGACCGAAATGGAACTGCGTGACCTACTCGGCCAACTACCCGAAGCTATTGGCAGCCGTGTCCGATTACCGGTGACCCTGGTCGGTGATAAGCTTGGTCCCCTGCCGCCCGGCTTAAAACTTGCGCTGTATCGCATTTCCCAAGAAGCGCTCAACAACGTCGCGAAACACGCCGAGGCCAGCCAGGCAACGGTGTGGCTCCGGTGTGCCCCCCGCCTCTGTCCCGAAGACGGCGGCGACCAGCAGGCGGGGTTAGAACTGCGTATCAGCGATGACGGGCGCGGCTTTGATCCCCAGCGCATTCCGGCAGCCTCTTTGGGTCTGGGCATTATGCGCGAGCGAGCTGAGGCCGTTGGTGCTGAATTTAAGGTGGAAAGTCAGATCGGCAGTGGTACCCAGGTGATTGTCGTCTGGCCGGGAGCATAATAATGGGAGAGACTATGACTAAGCCACACTTTTCTCCACAAAGTGTCGGAAATCGCATTCGGGTGTTAATCGTTGATGACCACGATTTGGTGCGAAGTGGGCTAAGATTCTTCTTGCTGGCCTTCGACGACCTGGAACTCGTCGGCGAAGCTACTAGCGGCGAGCAAGCCGTGAAGCTGTGCGCGCAGACCCGGCCGGCGGTCGTGTTGATGGACCTGATGCTGCCCGGCACGAGCGGGATTGACACTATTCGGGTGCTCCGTGAACGTTGGCCTCAGCTGCGAGTTATCGCTTTGACCAATTTTCAGGATCCAAAGTTGGTCCAAGAGGCACTTCAGGCCGGGGCCAGCGGCTACTTGCTCAAGAACGTTACTGCTGGTGAACTGGCCGGCGCCATTCGGGCCAGCCACGCGGGCCAGCCAACCCTGGCGCCCGAGGCGACCCAGGCTCTAATCGACGTCACGACTAACTCGCTCCAGCCGGATTTCGACCTGACCTCCCGGGAACGGGAGGTATTGGCTCTGGTCGTTAAGGGACTTAGCAACGCCGAAGTCGCCGAGCGGCTAATGATCGGGTTATCCACGGTCAAGTTTCACGTCAGCAGCATCTTCTCCAAGCTGGGGGTCTCCTCCCGGGCTGAGGCCATTGCTCTGGCCTGGCAGCATCACCTGGTCACCTGACGGGGAAAAACCTAGCCGTTTGACCAGGAAATAACCTAGCCGCTGGATCAGGCTTAAATCCCCCCCAATGCAGGGCGCATTGGGGGGGATTTTGTTGTATGCTAAAGGGGTAAGAGAAGGAGATGATGGGGCATGTCGGACCCGCTTCAGCAAAGTTCACCTAACTTAATCCGCGTGCTGATCGTTGATGACCACCCTCTAGCACGCAACGGGCTGAGGTTTTTTTTGATGGCCTTCGCCGATCTGGAGTTGGTCGGCGAGGCGGTTGACGGTCAGCAGGCCGTGCGCCTGTGTGCTCAAGTCCGGCCAGACGTCGTGATAATGGACGTGATGATGCCCGGCATGGACGGGATCAGCACAACTCGGGCCATCCGCCATGCTTGGCCGAAGATACAGGTCATCGCCCTGACCGCCTTCCCAGAGAAAAAATTATTGGAGGAAGTCCGGGCGGCCGGAGCCATCAATTTTCTGCTGAAGAACGTCTCAGCTAGCCAATTGGTTGATGCCATCCGGGCGGCTTATGCCGGCCGGTCTACCGTGTCGCCCGGGGTGAATTCGTCTTAACTCATTCCCCGACGTAAGACCACCTGGTCAGTGGACCAGGCATAAACTAGCCGCCTGACCAGATAAAATACTAAGCCCCTGACCAGGCATTGATCCCCCCCAACGAAGGGCGCGTTGAGGGGGATTTTGTTGTACGCTAAGTTACCGAAGCAATCCGTACCCGGCGGATATATGGCAAACAATGTGCCACGAGTTCTTATCGTTGAAAATCAACTTCTGTTAGGGGCCGGACTTCAAAACTTGCTGACCGGCGAGGCCGACCTTGATGTGATCG
>JBFGLD010000724.1:0-4071 GCA_041576335.1 Anaerolineae bacterium
CCGAGAGAACTTAGTAGTTAATAAAGGAGGCAACTATGCCAATTTTTTCACCCCGTCGATACCAAGCCCCGTTTTATCCTGCCCGCCGGGAATCGTGGCCGATTCGGGTATTTACCGCCGTTGAGCGTTCCCTCAAGGGTTGGCTCTTTGGCTGCCGCATGTGCGGCAACTGCATCCTGCAAGAGACGGCTTTTATCTGTCCGATGACCTGTCCTAAAGGCCTGCGCAACGGTCTCTGCGGCGGCGCCTCGCCCGACCACTGCGAAGTTGACCCATCGCGGCCTTGCACCTGGTATATGATCTATGAGCGGGCTGAGCGAATGGGGCGGCTCGATAAATTATTGGAAATCAATGCACCCATTGACGGTTCGCGGGCCGGGCGTGAAACCTGGCTCGAGACCATCAAATTCTGGCGTCGGCGCCAGCAAGGTCCTCATCCTCTAGATATTATCCACAACCGCAAGAGATTCAACGAAGAATGGGATCAATTCTTTTACGAACTGCGCCAACCCGAGTGGTGGCAGGGTGATGCCCGCTACCATCCGCCGGCCTACCGCGAGCCGGTCTCCCTGTTAGAAGCCAATCTTCGCACGGGCAACTTTGTCCTCACGGCCGAAATTGCGCCGCCCCTCGACACTTCTCATGAGCTTCTCAACAAAAAGGTTGGCTGGCTCAAAGGGTACGTGGCTGCGGCCAATTTTACCGACAATGCTTCGGCCTCGGCCCGGATGAGCAGCGTGGCCTCCAGCAAGCTTTGCCTGGATCTCGGGCTTGAGCCGGTTTTACAGCTCCAGGCCCGCGATCGCAGCCGCGTTGTTATCGAGTCGGATGCCATCGGTGCGGCGGGATTGGGCATCCGCAATGTGCTCTGCCTCAGCGGCGACCATCAAAGCTTTGGCCCCGCGCCAATGACTAAACCGGACCAGTTCGACATGGATGCGGTACAGGTGCTGTGGATGCTGCGCCGGATGCGCGACGAGGGCATCTACCTGGACGGGCGGAAAATAAAACAGCCGCCCCGCTTTTTCCTGGGTGCGGCCGCGTCACCCTTTGGCGCGCCGCCCAAGTATGAGGCAATTCGGGCTGAGAAGAAAATCAATGCCGGCGCACAGTTTATCCAGACCCAACCCATTTTTGACTACGATCGCTTGACCGACTGGTTGGAAGCGCTGGACAAGCGCAATCTACTGGACAAGGTCTATATCCTGGCCGGCCTGACGCCTCTAAAAAGCGCCCGCGCCGCTCACTTTATGGCCGAGCAGGTTCCCGGCGTGGTCATCCCTTCCGAGTTGGTCAAACGGATGGATGAGGCGGGTGATGACCCGGAACACCAGCAAGAACAAGGAGTTGCCATTGCCCTGGAAATCATCGAGAAGTTAAAAAACACGCCAGGTCTTAGCGGCATCCACCTGATGGCAATCCATTGGGAAGCAGTAGTGCCGCGCTTGATCGAAGAGTCAGGCTTACCTCGACCAACCATTCAGGCCTGGTCAGCGGTTCAGCCGGCAGCGCCGGCCGAAGCAGAATGGATCCCGTTATCTCAGTAACGGCGAGGCGTAGCTTTTTTGGGGAGACAACTCAATTTGCTTTCAGCCACTTTTTAGCAAAACGATTCGATAGCTCGAGGTATGCAAATGGCAAATAATCTGACAACCGTGGTTTCATCGGCCACAAAATCCACTGAGATCAATCGCGACCGGCCGACGGTCATAATCGGCGAGCGGATCAACCCTACGGGCCGCAAGCCGGTCTTGGCCGCGCTTAAAGAAGGAAATTTCGATATTGTGCGCCAGGATGCTGTGGCTCAGGTTGCCGCAGGCGCCGGAATCCTGGATGTGAATGCCGGCGTTCCCGGAGCCGACGAACCGGCCTTGCTCCAGCAGGTATTGCGCACCGTTATGGAAGTTACCGACGTACCTTTGTGTATTGACACGGCCGACCCGGAAGCCCTGGCGGCGGCCTTGACCATCTACGACGGCAAAGCCCTGGTCAATTCGGTCAACGGCGAAGCTCGCGTGCTGGAGACGGTGCTGCCCCTGGTCAGCGAGCACGGTGCGGCGGTGATTGGCCTGTGCATGGACGACAGCGGCATACCTGAAACGCCAGAAAAGCGTCTGGCCGTGGCTGCCAAAATTATTGAACAAGCCGGAAAATTGGGTATTAGTCCCGAAAATGTAATTATCGACCCCTTAGCTTTGACCATAGGGGCCGATCATAACGCCGGTCGGGTTGCTCTGGCCACGACCGCCCTGATCGTCAAAGAGTTCGGGGTCAATATTACCATGGGGGCCAGCAACATCTCCTTTGGTCTCCCCGACCGCAAGTACCTCAACGCCGGCTTTATTGCTATGGCCATTCAGGCCGGATTGACGTGCCCCA
Source organism: Anaerolineae bacterium (assembly GCA_041576335.1). Taxonomy (GTDB): domain Bacteria; phylum Chloroflexota; class Anaerolineae; order 4572-78; family J111; genus JANQQF01. The sequence continues at coordinate 2,380 of JBFGLD010000724.1, forward strand.
TCGCCAACCCGTTGGTGGTCGAGGTAAACACGGCTGTGCTGGCCGCCGACCTGGCCATGGGTCGAGATGAATACGGCATGCGCTGGATCGAGGCCTTTCGCCGGCGCGAAAAAGCACAAGCCCAATGATCATCTACAAATCAACTTATTTAGCACAGGAGGACAAGTCAATATGAGCGAAATTTTATCGGCAATATCCACAATCGTTATTGAGGGTCAGAAGGATGATATTAGCCGGCTAACCCAACAGGCGCTGGATGAGGGATTTGACGCCCAAGTCATTCTCAATAACGGCTTGACACCCGGGATGGATTACGTCAGCGTCGAGTTTAAGGCAGGCCGGATGTACGTGCCCGAGGTCTTGCGCTCGGCGCGGGCTATGCAGACTTCAATGGACATCCTCAAACCGCTGCTGGCCGAGACCGGGGCAGCCATGACCGGCAAAGTGCTGTTAGGCACGGTCAAAGGCGACCTGCATGACATTGGCAAAAATCTGGTTGGTATGATGTGTGAGGGTGCCGGTTTTGAAGTCAGGGATCTGGGCAAGAATGTGGAACCTGAAGCCTTTGTGGCTGCGGTAAAAGAGTTTCAGCCCCATATTTTAGGCATGTCGGCCCTGCTGACTACGACCATGCGCACCATGGAGCATACGATCAAGGCGCTTGAAGAAGCCGGCATCCGCAACCAGGTCAAGGTTATGATCGGCGGTGCGCCCGTGACTCAGGCCTTTGCCGAGCAAATCGGCGCAGATGGGTACGCCTCGAATGCAGCGGCTGCTGCCGAGCTGGCCAAGAAATTTGTGGTGGTAGCATAAAAGGGAGATTTGAATGATTCAATCATCCTTCGTCGAAAACAGATCGGTTTCATTTCGCGTCTTGAGTGATGACCAAATTTGGGAGATCAGGCGGGCCGCCTTTGAGGTCCTGGAAAAGGTCGGCTGCCAGGTCCTGCACGAGGGCGCCATAAAACTGCTCAAAGAGGCCGGCGCAGTCGTTAAGGGTGACATCGTCAAAATACCCCAGTTCATTGTCGCAGAATGCCTCCGCACTACGCCCAAAGGTTTTACAATCTACGATCGCGCTGGCAATCGAGCACTGGAGGTAGAGGGTCGCAAGAGTTATTACGGCACCTCAACCGCCAGCCCCAATACCCGGGATGTTTTTTCCGGCAGCATCCGCGAGACCCGGGTAGCCGACATTGCGCTCGGGGCAAAGGTGGCCGATGCGCTGCCTAACATCGACTGGGTAATGCCGATGGGCTCCGCCCAGGATGTCTCGCCTTTTTCGGCAGACCTGCATGAATTCGAGGCGGTGGTCACCAACACCGCCAAGCCGATCGTCTTCATCGGCTATACCGCTCATGGGGTTGAGCTGGTCTTTGAAATGGCTGCGGAAGTTGCCGGCGGTCTCGACCGGCTGCGGGAGCGTCCTTTTTTAATCCTCTACCCTGAGCCTATCTCACCACTGGTTTTTCCGGCCGACGTCATCGACCGAATGTTTGTAGCTGCGGACTTGGGCATGCCCCAGATTCCCGGCGCTGCGGCCCAACCTGGCGCTACCAGCCCGGTCACGCTGGCCGGAACCGTAGTCCAGGCCATTGCCGAAGGACTCATCAGCCTGGTTCTGATCCAACTGCGGCGGCCCGGCGCACCCTGCTCCCTCAGCGCGAATATCGGTATCTTTGATATGGCTAC
>JBFGLD010000725.1:0-4070 GCA_041576335.1 Anaerolineae bacterium
AGGGCGTGTTAGTGCTCAAAGAGATGATCGACCTGATCGTGCAATGCTACGATGCCGCCGGCGGCGCCATCGCCGAATCCGACACCTTCCCCGACCCGCCGCCGCAGTTGTGGGTTGATCTGCAGGCGCACCCGCCTCTGCCGGTCGAGAAGCCCTTCGTGGTGCGGGGCCACGTGTGGCAGCCCAACGGTACGCCGGTAGAGGGGGTATGGGTCCGCGCTTTCGACATTGACCTGCGCAGCGAAGAACTGTTGGGCGAGGATATTACCCGGCCGGAGGGCAGCTACGAGATTCGCTATGCTGCCGAGCAGTTCCTTCGGGCTGAAAAGACGAGCGCCGATCTGCGCGTCAGGGTAAGCAACGCGGCTGGCGGCGAATTAAGCTCATCACCTATCCTCTTTAACGCACTGCCCGAAGCAATCGTGGATCTCGTCGTCGGCGGTGAAGGGTTGCGTGGTCCTTCAGAGTATGACCAACTGGTGGCCGAACTCACCCCCATCACCGTGGACATTTCATTTGCCGATTTGACCGAAGACGAACAGTATCAGGACATCACTTTCCTCGCCGGCGAGACCGGTCAGGACGGGCAGCGCATTACCTTCTTGATTCTGGCGCATCGACACGCGCGCAAAACCGATCTACCCGCCGAAATTTTCTACGGCCTGTTCCGCCAGAACATGCCCACCGATCTACCCGCGTTACTGGCCCAAAGCCCGGAGATACAGCGCCGCGCGCTGATCGCCGCTATTGAAGCAAACATCGTTCCCGAACGCTTCCGCCCTGAGCTTGACAACCTACTGGCCCACTTCAAGTCGTTGATCGCGCAGCAGGCGATGGAGAAACCGGTGACCGCCGGCAAGTTCTCGTTTGGCGATTTGCTCGGCACGACGCTGCCAGAGATTGACCGGCAGCAGGCGTTTTTGACGGCTTACGTCAACCACGATGGACCCACCGAAACCTTTTGGGCAGGGCTGCGCCAGGCGCCCGAGTTCCAAGATCACGTGGCGGCGCTGCAGTTCACCCTGCAGCTCGGGGTGTTGACCAATAACCATCTACCGCTGGTGCAAGCCTTGCAGCACGACCCGGCGGTACGATCGCTGCGCGACGTGGTGGATTACGATGAAGCACGCTGGCTGGAGTTGATCGCCGCGCCGGAGGTTGGCCTGCCACCCGACGTGCCCGGCGCAGACGAAGGCGAAAAAAAGCAGGTTTATGCCCAGGCGATGACGCGCATGGTCGAAGATGCCTTCCCTACCGCCTTTATCGCCAACCGCCTGGCCAAGGATCAGATGGCCGGCCAGGAACCGCTGCTGGCCTTTTTCCAGAGCAACCCGCAGTTTGACCTTGCGACTATGCGGTTGGAGCAATATCTGGCCGACCATCAACTTGCGCTCGACGACATCGCCGACCGGGAAACGGCCCAGACGCAGCTCAAAACCATGCAGCGCCTGCACGATATTGCGCCGCGATATACTCAAATGAGCGCGCTGCTAAAGGGTGGCCTGGATTCGTCTTATGCCATAACTCGCATGAGCAAGACGACTTTTCTGGCCCAGTATGGCGAGGGGCTGGGCGGCCCACACGAGGCCAAATTAATCTACGAGCGATCTGAACAAAAGATGGCGATGGCGATCAATCTGTTAGCCACGTATGGGCTGGGGATGAGCAAAACAGCGCTGGCTGCCGCGCCCGACACGGCCTACACGGAAGTGGCCGGTATCCCCGATTGGGCGACACTCTTCGGCTCGCTTGACCTGTGCGAGTGCGAACATTGCCGTTCAGTCTATAGCCCGGCGGCTTATTTGGCCGATGTGCTGCATTTCCTACGCGACCGCAAACTTATTGACGTGATTACCCGCGACGCTAACGGCGCCGTCACCAAAATTACCTTTAAACTAAACCTCAAGACAAACACCGATAAAACGGCAAAAGATGTGCTGTTCGACCGCCGGCCCGACCTGGGCGAGATCGAACTGACCTGCGAGAACACCAACACGCCTGTGCCGTATGTCGATTTGGTGATCGAAAATTTGGAAAACACCATCACCCCGGTGACGCCGGCCTTCGCTTCATTTGACTTACCAACCGGCTCGGCGGACGACCTGGACCGGCGCGATGTCGCCGCCCTTGGCTCCCGCTTCACCCCGAATTTGTCTGAATACGCGGTTATCACGGTGAAGAAGCCGGGCGAATGGTGGACAATTGACGAGCCGGCCTATACCTACACGATTCGGCTGCTTAACGGCGCGGCTCACGTGGCTGCCCGCAGCCTACAAACGAGCGGCACAGCGCCGGAACGCGCAGCCGAAACGCAATACGTCAATACGGCAGCCTACGACAAACTGCGGCAGCAGGTTTACCCCTGGAGTCTGCCTTTTGACCTGTGGGCGGAGGAAACCCACGTTTACCTCGATCATCTCGGCGTGCCGCGCCATCAGCTCATCGAAACTATGCTTCCCGGCGAGCGCGCGACGCTGCTGGCCAACGCTGACCTGGCGCGTGAATATCTCCGTTTCACCACTGCAGAGGCAAAGATTGTTACCGGGGTCACCACCAGCCAGCCCGGTGCAGCCAATCCCGGCCTATGGAACTTGTGGGGCTTTGCTAAAGAATCGCTCGATGCTGCCAGTGCGGTTCCCGATCCTGCCGACGGGACTCAATGGATTGCCGGCGGGCATTGGCTGACAGATGTACTGGCCGCGCGGATCGATGTATTCTTGCAACAATCGGGCTTGACCTACCGGGAGATGCTCGCAGTGCTGGGCAGTTATTACGTCAACCCGCTAAAGCAAGACGGGGCGCGGACCATTCAGATCAAATCGAAGCTACAAACTGCCCAGGATACGTGCGAAACACAACAATTAGAGCTGGTCGGGTTGGACGGCGCGGCAGCGCAGCGCCTGGTGCGTTTTGGGCGCCTGTGGCGCAAGCTGGGTTGGACCCCGCGCGAACTGGACCAGGCCATTACCGCCCTCAAACCGGCAGATCTTGACGATGCTTTCCTCGTCCAACTCTCGCATGTAAAGCGCTTGCATCTGGCACTCGATTTACCGCTCACCGGCCTGCTCAGTTTTTGGGCGGATATCGACACGGCTGCCTATATTGACCAGGAGGCCTCAGGCCAGCCGCTTGCACCGTCACTTTACGCTCGTCTCTTTCGAAACAAAACGACGACCAATCCGCTCGATCCCACGTTCATTGAAGAGGCCAGCTTGCTTAGCGGCAAGCTCAGCGATCACGTCGCCCCGATCTCGGCGGCGCTTGGCCTCAGCACTCAGGACCTGGCTCTATTGCGCGGCGATGTCAACGTCCTACCCGACGTCAACGACCCAACGAAGACCGACGACGCCCTTCATCTGGAGAACCTGTCACGGCTTTACCGGCACGTTACTCTGGCCAAAGCGATTAAACTACCCAACCGTGACTATCTATCGGCGCTCAAATTGGTGGACGACCAACCCTTTGCTGCCCCGCTGAAGACGGTACTGTTCGTCGAGCGGGTGCAGAAAACGCTCGACTCCGGCTTTAGCCTGGCCGAACTTGACTACCTGCTGCGCCACGACTTTGAGCCGGCGTCCGGCCTCGCACCCACAGACGATGAAATCGCGCTCATCCTCGACGACCTTCGCCGCGGGCTGCAAAAGATTGCCGCCGAGAATACCTTTGCCGAAGACGCCGCCGATCCCAACGGGGCCACGACCGATCCGAACGGCGATCTAACCCAGAAAAAATTGACGCTATTGAATTGGGACGCAACGATCATCGAGCAGGCCATCGCCATCCTTGGCGATACGGCCACCTACGAGACGCCGCTAAGCAGCCTTGCGCCGGGCCTCGAGTTCACCGGCCCGATTAGCGCCAAAATCACCTATGACGCCGCCGCCCAGAAACTGCGCTTCTCCCGGGCGATGACCCTGGCCGAGAAAAACGCGTTGCTGGCCATTTCCCAGGCCGACCAACCCTTCAAGGAGGCCGTGCAGAAGCTGTTTGAAGCGCCGCGCCTGTTCATTCAACGCCACTTAGCCAGGTTCCCGCTCCCCAACTTTACTGAGCCGCTGGCCGGCCCGCAG
>JBFGLD010000726.1:0-4065 GCA_041576335.1 Anaerolineae bacterium
GGATCGACCATGCCGCTGCCGCACACCTTGGGGGGCGTGTCCACGAAGTTTCCTCAAGCGGATGATCGATCGGGCCGCTGAGCAGGGCTTTAGCCTACAAGCAAGCCTGGAGAATGAATTTAGCCTATTTAATCCGGACGGGCAGGGCGGCTACGAACCGATTGATACCGGGCTGTGTTTTAGCTCTGTGTCGATGACTGCCGGGGCGGAGGTTATGAACGATATTGTGGCCGCCATGGAAGCACAAGATATTCCTATTGACGCCTATTACCCTGAGCTGGGCCATGGTCAGCATGAACTTCCTGTCCGTCACGCGCCGGTGCTGCGTGCGGCCGATAACCAAATTTGGTTCCGCGAAACGGTACGCAATGTCGCCAAAAAGCACGGTATGTTGGCATCACTGGCGCCCAAACCGGTGCCCGAGCAGGCCGGTAACGGCTGCCATATCCACTGGAGCGCCTGGGACTCGGAAGGCAAAACCAACCTGTTCTACGACCCAAACGACCGGTTCAAGTTGAGTCAACTGGGCTACCATTTCATTGCCGGCGTGTTGACCCACTTGCCCGGCTTGCTGGGCTTGACTGCCCCGAGCTTCAACTCCTATCGCCGGCTGCAGCCTCACTTTTGGAGTAGTGCTTACACAGCCTGGGGGCCCGATAACCGGGAGGCGGCCGTACGTATTGCCTCCGGCCTATGGGGACATGAACCCGACAGCGTCAACCTGGAACTTAAGGCCAGCGATCCCAGCAATAATCCCTACCTGGCTTTGGGGGGACTCATCGCCGCCGGTTTGGACGGGGTTAAGCACCAACTCGACCCGGGCGAAGCGTCGCTCATCGATCCGGGCAACCTCACCGACGATGAGCGGGCTAAACGCGGTATCAAGCGCTACCCCACCACGCTGGCCGAAGCCTTAGATGCCTTGGAGCAAGATGAGCTTCTGATGGATGCCTTAGGACGCGAACTTAGCACCTCCTACTTAACCGTCAAGCGCTCCGAATATGCTGCTTTCGCGGCCGGCGACCTCGACTTTGAAATCAAGCATCATCTTTATAAATTCTAGAAACCGCTATATTTTTGGATATTAAACCATGGATCTTTCCCTCATTCCTATTGTTGACCATCACGCCCATTCGTTGTTAAAACCGGAGGCTAGCGCAGATGCGGCCGGCTTCCGGCAGTGGTTTACGGAGTCGACGGACCCCGAGATTCACGCCAAGCACGTGCCGCACAGCCTGTTCTTCCGGACCGGGCTGCGCTGGTTGGCCGAACTGCTGGATTGCGAGCCTACGCTTGAAGCGTTTTTGGCTGCCCGGGCCTCCCAGCCCTACCAAGCCTGGACTCAACGGCTCTTTAACGAGGCGAATATCACGGTAATGCTGTGCGACTACGGCTATCAGGGCGATGATGCTTACGGTCACGCCGAACTCCAGGCCTTGGTTCCCTGCCGCGTCGAGCCAATTCTACGGCTGGAGACGCTGGCTCAAGATTTGATCGTCAAGCACGAAACCTTTGATCAAATGCTGGATGCCTTTGTCGCCACAGTAAGCCAGGCTCGTCGCGACGGCTACGTGGCCTTAAAGAGTATTATCGCTTATCGGACCGGTCTGCATATTCTGCCTACGCCGCGTGATGAGGCGGCCGCGGCCTTTGTGGCGCTCAAAGAAGAGGCCCGGCGGGCGGGCCGGGTGCGCTTGGCCAGTAAGCCGTTGTGCGACTACTTGGTGCTGCGGGCTTTGAAACAGGCGGTGGTCCAGGGGCTGCCGGTGCAGTTTCATACCGGCTTTGGCGACGGCGATGCCGACTTACGGGGGTCCAATCCACTCCACCTGCGCTTCGTGATTGAACAGACCCGCTGCCCGCTGGTGCTGCTGCACGCCGGCTGGCCTTTCTACCGCGAGTTGGCTCATATGGCAGCGATCTATCCCAACGTGTGGCTTGATCTGTCGCTGGCCGTTCCGTTTGCCACCACCGGCATTCCCACGATGCTGCGCGAAGTATTGGGTATGGCCCATCTAAGCAAGGTGTTGTTTGCCACCGACGCGTTCACCATGCCGGAGATTTTTTGGCTGGCAGCGCGCTGGGGCCGTTGGGGCCTGGGCCGGGTGCTGGATGAGTTTGTGGCGGAAGGTTTTTTGACTGCCGACGAAGCCTGGGCAGCAGCCGAGTCGATCTTGGGCGGCAACGCCCGTAATTTATATGGACTGGCCTGATTTCCCCGTTCGAACATGGCCGGCAGTGTCACGTTCATCAAAACGTGCTTCAGGAGAAACATAAGCTGGGCCGGTCAATTATGAGCCTGGCAGCAGCGCTGCCGGACCGGCCTGGCTCACAGTTTTGGCCGCCAAAATTGCCGCCTGCTGGGCTGCTGCCTGCGCTGAAATGCCCTGGGCCAGACAAGCCAGGGTCGCCCCGCAAAATGTGTCTCCGGCTCCGGTAGGGTCTAGCTCAATAGTTGGCCGGCCAGGGATGCGGGTTACCCGGTCGCCCTCAATAAGCAGAGCCCCGGCCTCGCCCAGCGTAACAAACAATAACCGGTCGGGTCGAGTTTTGGCCTGCTCCACACTGCCGAAGAGCCCTTTGGCTTCATTGTCATTCATAAAAAAAAGGTCGGCCAGTTCAAAAAGCCGGCGCACCGTGCCGGTTTGACCATAAACGAGGCGGGCATACGTGCCTGCGGAGATGAGGGGCCGCCGGCTACCTGTGTCTGGCTGCCTGATCGCTTTCAGAAAATCCAGCTGGCGTTTGGCGCTGCTCAAGGCGGCAATGTGGATAAAAGAGGCCCGAGCTATTTCCGGCGGCATATGCCGTGGCGTAAGCCTGGTCTCGGCGCCCCACGAGGCATGCAGCAAGGTCGCCCGGCCGCCTCCGTGATGCTCAATCTCCAGGCGAGGCAGTTCCTCAGGCCTAATGAGCGGCCCGACCCAGTGCAGCCGCTCGACGACCGGGCGCAGCGCTTCGGGCACGGGATCAGGGCGAGGGGCCAACAAGCCGACCCGGGCTCCGGCGCGAAATGCAGCCAAGGCCGTATACAAACCGGCCCCGCCCGCCGCCCGGGTCACCTGCCCGCCGAAGTGAAGCACGTCCAGGGAGGCAGTGCCGATGACAAAAATATCATATGAAGATGACCACGGTCTGTTGCCTGCTACCCCATAGTTGCCGCCCCTTTAAAATTTTGTTATTATGTGCTGCGCTCAGCGGACAAAGGTCAATATTTTGCTTCTGGCGATCGGGCGGAAATTATGATGCCACCGGATATTACGACATTTGCGGCAGCAATCATAGACAACGTGGAAGAAGTCATCGTTGGTAAACGGGAGCAGATTGAGCTTCTCCTGGTGGCGATGCTGTGTCAAGGCCATATATTATTGGAAGATGTGCCGGGCACCGGGAAAACGATGTTAGCCAGAAGCATGGCCGTCAGTATGGGTATTAGCTTTAAGCGACTGCAATGTACGCCCGATTTGTTGCCCAACGATATTACAGGGGTTTCCATTTTTTTACAACATGAAAGCCGCTTTGAATTCCGCCCCGGTCCGCTGTTTGTCAACATTCTTTTAGCCGATGAGATTAACCGGGCCACACCCCGTACCCAATCGGCGCTGCTCGAAGCCATGCAGGAGCGACAGGTAACCGTTGATGGCGTTTCTCGTCCTCTACCTCGCCCCTTTCTTGTCTTGGCCACCCAAAACCCGATCGAGTTTGAGGGAACCTTTCCACTCCCCGAAGCCCAGCTTGATCGCTTTTTGATTCGGCTGAAAATGGGCTATCCCAGCCTGCTCGACGAACGTCAAATTATCAAAAACCAACGGCAGACTCATCCGATTGAAGATTTGAGCCCGGTCGTAGAGGGCGAAGCGTTGTCGCCTTTAAGTAAGCACGTAACTGAGATTTACGTTGAAGACTCTCTGGAAGATTACATGGTACAACTCGTCCGGGCCACCCGAACGCATCCGGATTTGGCCTTAGGGGCCAGTCCACGCGGTAGTTTGGCCCTTTATACGACGAGCCAGGCCCTGGCCGCTCTTCGTGGTCGTGACTATGTTATTCCTGATGATGTAAAAA
>JBFGLD010000727.1:0-4062 GCA_041576335.1 Anaerolineae bacterium
CCGATGCTGGATTGTTCCGTATTAGAAGAAGGATAGATCGAAAGCATATCATCCAGGCAGAAAGAGAACATCCTATTTCTGGCCGAAGGTCTGTTTATGTATCTGCCCAAAAAAGACGTTATTGGTATTTTTAATAAATTGTCCGAGTCATTTTCAAAATCTCAAATTGTATTTGAAGTGGTTGATGAAAAATATACGACGGGAATATGGAAGAAGATTGTAGAATCCAAAATGAAACGGTCTTTAGGAACTAAAGCTGGCGCTTCATATCACTTTGGTGTTCGAGAGGGAAAGGACGTTGAGTCATATGGCAACAACATCAAAGTCGCAGAAGAATGGTCATATTTTGATGAAGAAAATATACGACCTAAGTTCTTTAGGCTATTTCGTGATCTTAAATTTATATCACGAACCCAATGGACCATAAGAGCAACGATTGGTTAATTAGCATGGGAACCTTTTTAGAAAATAAGGAGCGTTAGGGATGAAACGATTCGATTACCGGGCGCCAACCGCGATCAGTGAGGCCGTTGCCCTTCTCGCCGACAAAAGAAAGCAGGCACGCCCGCTAGCAGGGGGCACGGATCTGCTAGGGCAGCTACGCCGCGGTCGCTTCGAACTCGATCTCGTCGTTGACCGGAAGAAGATCCCCGAACTGAAACGGATTTCTTTTGATCCAACCGGGGGAGTGGTTGTGGGGGCGGCGGTTACTTGCACGCGTCTCTGCGAGCATTCCGCTATACAGGAGGGATATCCGGCCCTGGTCGATGCGGCCTCGATGATTGGTGGTATCGGCATCCAGGAGCGGGCTACACTTGGTGGGAATCTGTGTAATGCAGCCCCGAGCGGCGATATGATTTGCGCCGCGATAGCCCTGGGCGCGACATGTACAATTGCCGGTCCGCAAAGGGAGCGAGCCGTACCGCTGGCAACTTTCATCATTGGGCCGGGGCGGACCGTCCTCCATAGTGGCGAAATCCTGGTTTCCATTCATTTTCCCGCTCCCGAGCCCAATTCAGGAGCACGTTACCTGCGTTTTACTTCTCGTCGGGAGATGGACATCGCTGGGGGTGGGTGCCTGGATTGAGTTATGCGCCACGCAAGCTGAGATCAAAGCGGCCCGGATTGCGCTGGCTACAGTCTCGCCCACCCCGCTCTTGGTCGATGCCGCTAACATCTGGCTGGTGGGAAAGCCGCCCACCAAGGATATCTTTGCCGATGCGGCTAAATTAGCCCAGGAGACGGCCAGTCAAGTCTCCGAAATCTTGCAGATCCCGGTCTCCAAAATTCGGGTGATCCCACTGGAGATCGGAGGCGCCTTTGGCGGTAAGCATAGAGCATATCTGGAGCCGGTGGCCGCGCTGCTGTCTAAAAAAAGCGGTCATAGACCGGTCAAAATAGTCATGAGCCGGGCTGAGGTTTTGTGCGGCACCGACCCTTCATCGGGTTCCTACATCCGGGTCAAGATGGGCGCTGACAGACGAGGGCGGAGCACCGCGGCAGAAGCTAGCCTGATTTATGAGGCCGGTGCTTATCCAGGCACCTCGGTCGGCTACATCGCCGGCATCATCTTTGCCCCTAGCCACCAGCCTTGATCGGTAGTGCAATAAATAAAATCAGATTTCAGATTTTGGATTTGTGATTCCGCCGGCTTAAGTCGTGAAATCGGCCACCGGATGGATAACGGATTAACGAATAAACCGGCCCCTATCCGCTAATAGGCTAACTATCCGCTGACGAATTGGGGAGACTTTCCAAAATTAAGATTGGGGTCGTTTTTCCTGGCCTTTGCCCTCTAACTGCTCTACAAAAGCCGTGTGTTCCGAGGAGGCCAGGCCCTGTTGAAGTGTAGCCAGTAATCCGGCTAAATCACCTGACCACAGGGCGTCCGGTTGGAGCCATAGGCCGGGGAATATCTCGCTACGGAGGATGCTGTTCCCATCAGGTTCTAATAACTCGTACCCGCCTTCACCTAGAATATACCATTTGACTTGCTGTTCGTAAGTCAGCACTACCAGATATTCCGGCACTCCATTACGAGCATAAACGCGCTGCTTATCGTGAAGATCATAGCTGGCACTACTGGCGGATATTTCCACAATCAGTTCGGGAGGACCTTCCAGGTAGCCGTCTTTATTGATATGTGTTTGTCCACCTAATCTTGGCTCCAGGCGCAGTGAAACATCAGGCTGAGGTTCATTTTCTAAATCGAGCCGCACCGTGACATTATCACTGCCTACTACACCAGGAGTGGCTGCCTGATATGTACCTAACCAAACAATAATATTAAAATGGGGCTCTCCATGTTCAATACGGATAGGTGATGACACGTAAACAACTCCTTCAATGAGTTCAGCTTTAATCTCCGGGTGGGCCTGATAGCGCCGCTCGAACTCCGCCCGCGAGAGGCGGTCGCCGGAGTTGAGAGGGGGCAGTTTAACTGATGGAGTTGGTTGAGGAGTTTGTTTGGACCGGTCAATGGTGTGAATACTCACTGAAACCTCCTATGGTATCTAGCACGGTCATTGTACCACTTCTTTATGCATTGCGAAACTCATCAGTCGTGATTGGCTTAAGATTATTTCCCACGAATTACTCGAATTTTACCAATTTTCTAATATGCCTGCTATGGAGAAAATAGCAGTGAGCGTCAGGGGCGTCGCATTATTGAAAGTGGCTGTTGGTCTGCGGGCCAAGCCCAAGGATGAATCTTCCTTGCGAGTATTTGGCTAAATCCCAGGCCATATAGGCTAGAATGGCGGGACTGCGAGGGAAAGCCACGGCGATGCTGGTGCCCAGGGTGACCCGCTGGCTATGCTCGGCGGCTAAAACAAGCGGCAAGAAGGCATCGTGGGCCGTCTCCGAAACCCAAATGCCATCGAAGCCGATTGCTTCGGCGGCTCTGGTCAGGGCCGACATATCGCAATCCGACCGCCTGGCTTAAGCACTCGGCTCATCTCACCCACCGCCCTGCCAATCCCTCGTCTAAGCCGCTTCATGATTAAGTCCCCCTTCTACGTATTTGAGTACCTGGTATGATACGTATCGAAGCCCTTTACCCAGCGACTCGGCCCTGAAACATTGAATAGGTAAAGAAGGTATAGTAATCTGGCTGGTCCACGATGAAATCCGGTGACTCTGGCAGGCAAAGACGCTGGTACGTGGCCCAGTCATCCTCACTCAATTCTGAGTCCACACCGGGCCAACGCATCTGCAAGAGGGCGACCAAGGCCCTGTGAAGATCATCATTCAGCGGGGCCTGGGCGTCGCCGGTTAAGGTTCGGGCTGTGGTTGCCACCAGGCCAGCCTTACAGAACCATCCCAGGGCGCGTAAAAAGTGCGACTCAGGTTTCCTTCCCTGAACAAAAGGGGCAATCCCGGCGGGGATGTGGCATTGAGGCGAGCCTCCAGGATAGGATAGCCCGGCAGGAGTTTTTCAGAGGACCATACCAAAAGGCCACACTGCCGCCAGGCTTGACCACCCGAGCCAGCTCCTTCATCAACGGCAATGGTTCAAGTTGAACCCGGCATCTATTGGATCCCCAACGGTATTGTCCCAGGTGACGTAAGGCGCAGCATTGCCATGAACAAGCACGACTGTTTTCTGACTTTGTTCACCTTTTAGCTAGTAATGTGTAAATCCGTCCGAAAGTTGAATGAACTTGCCACCCAGTTTACTTCTAACCTGCTCATTCAATTCTTCTTTTTCCAACTTTTTCCCAATGCGAAACATGGTTCAACTTCCTTAAATTAATTAAAGGATGAAGGCGGAAAGGTTAGATGAGAGAATTTCAACCTACAGACTACATCCAGTCACCTCACAAAAAGAATATTCTTATGGTATTCAATATTGAAATTTGTGTTGTGAGCTCTATTTTGCCTCAGATAGTCCTTGACAGCTTTTTTTGCTTCCGGAACGGATACTGCGCTCAGCCTTATTTAGTCTTTTAATCTTGAAGCTTACCAATCCAAGCCATCTGTGTAGCCAATGATGATAGGGCTAGGCTGCCTGATCTCGGGCATATCAGCACATCAAGTCAAGGACGAAACAAACGATGTGAA
>JBFGLD010000728.1:0-4061 GCA_041576335.1 Anaerolineae bacterium
CCTTGCGACCAAAGAAGACATCTCGCTGCATGTTTTTATGGTTGGTCTCTATCTGCTGGTGCTGCGTCGCCGCCTGTGGGCAGGCGGAACCCTAATGGTCGCGGGCTTGGTTTGGTTTTATGTTACCTTTCAAGTTATTATTCCGGCCTTTCGTACTGCGGGTGGCGAATCGATCTATGTGGCCTGGTTTGAAAGCTTGGGTGACACGCCCCTAGAAATTGCCCTTTCGCCCATTACCGCGCCGGATAGGGTTTTGGCCCTCATTTTTCGCTCAGGTAACATCCCGGCTTTAGGCATGCTCACTATTCCTCTGGCTTTTTTACCGGTAATCGGCTTACCTTTCTTGATGATGGCCGCGCCGTCAATGGCCTTTTTCTTTTTGAGCCAAAACCCCACCCTGCGTCAGCTTGAAACATGGCATTATGCCACCCCTATGCTGCCGTTTGTTATGCTCGCCACAATAGACGGCTTAGCTCGAGCTATATACTACTTACCTCGTATCAGCGCGCGCCGTCCCACATCCCGCGGCCCGCGCTGGTTAACTTATCTGCTCACGCTGCTCCTGCTTGCCTCTTCCCTCATCTACCACTATTTCCGCGGTTACTCACCGCTGTCAAGGCTGCAGGAGTGGCCTGAAGTGACCGCCCACCACCAACTTGGCCGCCCAATGGCGGCCACGATTCCAGCCGAGGCAAGTGTATTGGCCCAGGCCCAGCTGATACCCCATGTTGCCCACCGTACAAAATTGGGCATTTGGAACGGGCCGCTGTCAACCGATTATGACTACATTTGGCTCGATCTAAGTCACTCCAGGCTGCCTAACCGCTTCAATGCTCAAGGGGACTTGCTAACCGGCTTGGTCATTGAAACCGATTTTGGCCTCGCCGCGGCCGAAGACGGCTATTTGCTTCTCAAGAAGGGAGCCCGGCGGGAACCCCTTCCCCAATCGTTGTTCACATTTACTTATTTTGATCAGCTCCCCGGTGAGGCCCAACTCACCAACGCAAACTTTGGAAGCGACCTCAAACTGGTGGGCGTCAAGCCGGAGATACGCCGTCTGGCTACCTCAGAGACCGAGCCGCAAATTGTGCTTTACTTCGAAACAATTCAAAAGCCGGCAGCAGATTATCGGCTTTTTCTTTTTTTGCTCGATGAGGAGGGCCAGGTTATTGGGGCAACGGACTACCCGCAGCCGGCCATGTTATGGTGGCCCACCTCACGTTGGGCAGCCGGCGACCGGCATCAAGTGCGGGTTAATACCCTTCCCTGGTGGACAGGCGAAAAGGCAGTTTTTGGCTATGCGGTAGGTCTCAGTCGCAGCGACGATCCGTGGGATGTCTCGGCTCGATTGGCGATAACCTCCGGCAACGAAGACAGCAAGCCAGCCGGCAGTCACCCTATCGATCAGGGCACCTTGTTACCGGTTGCCGCATTCCGTCGCTTTGGCGGTATTCCCTACCCCGAACCGCTGTCCATTTTTGAACGAAACAGGGAGTAGGGCTTATGACAAAACCGTCAAACACGACATATCCGGTTTCACGCCTCACTTCCGACGTGCCGCGATCCGCATCACGCGTTCTCCGCTCTCCATTTTTTTTGCGCTTCTCCCGGGACACCATCATTGGCTCACTGCTGTTCATAGTTGGGCTGATCGCTTATACCATTACGTTGGCCCCGACCCTGCTGGAAGGTGATCTGGCTCTCTTTCAATATGCCCCTTACGTTCTGGGGGTGACTTATCCAACGGGTTTCCCACTTTATATTCTAATTGGAAAAGTGTGGTTAACGCTCGTTCCCCTTGGCGAAATTGCCTGGCGGATGAACTTCTTCTCGGCGTTTTGCTCGGCCTCGGCACTCCCTTTGATTTATGGCACCAGCCGGCGCCTGCTCAGCCCGTACCCCGCGGCGGCCAGCGAGGGCAGTAGTCGCTGGGCAGCCGTGACGACAACGCTCACGTTTGCCACCCTCCCAACCTTCTGGCTCTGGTCGACTCAGGCCAAGACCTATACGCTCAGCATGCTCCTGTTCGTCGGGGTACTTTATCTGTTAGCCCGCGCCTTGGAACACAACGTACTACGCCCTATCATCCCCTCCCCCGTCGGGAGCCGGCCGCAGAGCGCACGGCGTACTACGCCCCTTGCCCTGCCTGCGCTGCTGCTCGGGCTTCAAATCAGTGTCCACAATACGGCATTGCTGGTTATCCCCGGTGTGTTCTTACTGGTCTGGTTGCACTTCCGGCAATATACGCGACCTGGAAAAGCACTGCTTATCCCATTAGTACTGCTCTTGAGCCCCAGTTTACTCTATCTTTTTATCCCGCTGCGCGCCGAATGGCTCATAGCCCACTACGGCCGTTCAACCGCTATCGAGCACGGGCTCCTGGCCGATTTTTATCAGACCGGTTGGGCCGGGTTAATCCGCTATTTTATGGCGACCGACTTTACAGGTGGAGTGGCCACCAACTGGAGCCTGGTGCCCGAACAACTTTTTTCCCACTACATTCCCATTCTGACCGCCAACCTGACGCTTCTGGGCGCAGGGCTGGGTGTGGTTGGCGGGGTGGCTTTGCTGCTGCAAAAGCCCCGTATTTTTTGGCCTCTCTTTGTTATCTACGCCGTGCCGATTCCTTTTGTCTTAGCCTATGGACAGGGTGAGCAATCTGCCTTCTTGCTGCCATCTTTCCTCATCTTTGCCGTTTTTGTCGGCAATGTCCTCACGCTGCCCGGCTGGCAGTTAACGTATATGAAAGCCAGACAGACACCAGGGCCCGATCAAGCCTCACGAATAACACCCCAGGTTTTTCGGTTTACGCCTCTTATTCTACTTTTCATTATCTCGATCTTCTTGTTTTACCCGCAAACTCGCCATAATATTAATTGGCTCGATGTTAAATGGAGTCGCCCTATCTACGAGACGTGGGTTGACAACCTGAACCATCCAATCGAAGAAGGTGCGGCCATCTTAGCTCGCTGGGGTGATCTGACTTCGTTGTGGTACCTGCAGCATGCCGAAGGCCGCCGTCCCGATCTGCGCGGGGTCTACCCTGCCACCGAAGCCGCCGTCGCAGCTTGGTACAGCCAAAACCAGGCTGACTTGTACCTGGCCGGACCCCTTGAAAATTGGACCGGCGGAATTGAAGATCGTTACCATTTGCTGCCCTGGGGACGGCTGGTTCGGATCGCGCCGGCCGAGGTCGAGCCTCAGTCCCTCATGCCCAACTTACCGCACAAAATCGACGCCATCTTTGATAACAAACTACGACTCATTGGTGCGGATTATGCCCCGCAAATGACATACGGCAGCGAATACCCCGTGACCCTAACTTGGCAAGCCGTGGCCGATTTGCCGCCAGAGACCACAATCTCGCTGCGCTTAACCCAAGGGGAGGCGATCATCACTCAGTTGGACGGCACGCTGCTGAGCGGCTGGTTTCCGCGAGACAGATTAGCCGCGGGTCAGTACGTCCTCAGCTACCCGCTTTTAGCGATCCCTCTCGGCACTTTACCCGGCAAATATAGGCTTCAACTGGTTACGTACACAAACCCCAAACAGCCGTGGGCTATGTTAGATGGAACTGGCCTCCTTGACCTGGGTCAGGTGGAGCTTGTTTTGCCACCAGCGACGGATCTACCCAACTCGGACGAGTTTCGCACTATTACCGGGCACGACTTCGACGGCGAGATCGCGCTGGCCGATTACGAGTACAGCGTCAGCCGGGTTGGCCAGGGAAAAGGCTTTGCCGTACGGCTCTTGTGGCAAGCGGTGACCCAACCGGCCGATAATTATCGTTTGCGCCTTGAAATGGTCGATTCGACGGACACCGTTCTGCGCACGGTCGAACGTCAACCTATGAATGGAAAAGCACCGACCTCGATCTGGCAAACGGGTCAATTTGTGGGCGATCACCTGGATTTGGTTTTACCGGCCAACACGCCACCCGGGGAAAAAGGGGTGCGTGTCCGGTTGAGTTGGCTCCGCCCAGACGGCACTAAATTACCGGCACGGCGCTGGCAATGGCCCGCCGGCAACACGCTTGATCTGGAATGGCTGGCCGTCACCGA
>JBFGLD010000729.1:0-4054 GCA_041576335.1 Anaerolineae bacterium
ATCAAGCGGCCTCCGTCTTATTTGACCGGTACTTACCGCTGACCATACGCTTGGAGCTGCTGTTCTTCTCAGTGGGCTATCTGGATCGGCTGGCTATATTTTGCGGCACCGTCCTGGCGATTTTTGACCAAGCTGGCCGGGGTCGACTTATCCGAATCCTATTTCTGAGCTTGCTCACCCCTGTCGTTCAAATTATAATCGCACTCACAATTGCCCGCGAGTCGCTTGCAATGTGGCTGAGAGTTGTTTGGCTGCCTCTATTCTTTGGCTTGGATATCGCTATGGCTGCCACGGGGCTGTGGACCACCCTAGTCAGAGCACCCCAAATTTGGGAGGAACGCCATGCGCGCAGGTAAGGCAATTCGGTATATGACATCTTCACCCTTTTTCTCTATCATTATTCCTGTTTATAACGGTGGCAGCACATTTCGGCGCTGCTTGGATTCTGTACGGCATTCGACCTTTACAGATTGGGAACTGATCGTTGTGGATGACGGTTCGGCTGACGATTCTTACGAAGTCGCCCGGGAATTTGGAGCGATCACGCTCGAAACGAGCGGTCGTCTCGGTCCGGCTGCCGCTCGGAACAGCGGAGCTCGCCTGGCCGAGGGCAATTATATCTATTTCGTCGATGCCGACTGCGAACTTCACCCGGACACGCTGGCTAATATTGCTCAAATATTTACAGAGGACCCTGAACTCGATGCCCTTTTTGGCTCTTACGATGATGAACCGGGCGCAGCAAATTTTATGGCCCAGTATAAAAACCTGTTTCATCATTACGTTCATCAAAATAGCGGCACGGAAGCTGTCACCTTTTGGACAGGGTGTGGGGCCATCAAGCGAACTCGCTTCTTGACCCTGGGTGGATTTGATCTACAGCGATATCAACGTCCATCTATCGAAGATATTGAGTTAGGCTATCGTCTTAAGCAAAAGGGGGGGCGGGTTCGCCTGGCCAAACACGTTCAGGTTAAACACCTCAAAGCCTGGACCCTGGTCAGTTTGCTAAAATCTGATATTTTTGACCGCGGTATTCCCTGGACCCGCCTGATTCTAAGAGATAGGGCCTTTCTGAGCGACTTGAATCTGCAAACCCACAATAGAGTGAGTGTCGTCACGATTTATGGCTTGTTGGCGGCTCTGATCGCCACATTGTTCCAACCACAGGGCATTTTGATCGCATTGGGCTTGGCCCTGCTGCTCCTCTGGCTTAATCTGCCTCTTTATTCATTCTTTTATCACAAGCGAGGGTTTCTGTTTGCTTTGCGAGTCATTCCGATGCATTGGCTTTACTATTTGTACAATGCTGTGTCATTTGGATGCGGTCTGCTTCTATATTGGCGGGATAAATTAAAAACAGAAACCGTCGTCTCGCCCAAACCACTGCTCGATGTAACAGAAACTGACGGGAACGGCTAACCCATCTGGAAGAATCCATGCGTGCTGATGTTGTAAACGCAACGAAAATAATTCAAAATCAAGCTTCAGACATCCGGCACCTGCCCTGGGCAGCGCTCGTCGGCGTTTTGGTCTTGATAATTTATCTGGTGCCGCTGCCCTTGATCGAGCGCGCCTGGCGGACAACGGGGGACGAGCCCCATTACTTGTTGGCGGCCCATTCGTTGGTCGCCGATCGGGATTTTGATCTGACCAACAACTATGCTCACCTTGACTATCTGGCCTTTTACTTTAGCAGAGATATCACGCCCCACATCAGAACCAATGCGGCGGGGCAGCAGATTCTAGACCATCAGTTAGGCTTGCCCATCATAATTGCGCCGGCATATGCTCTGGGAGGGCGCTTCGGAGTGCTAGTGTTTCAAGCCATGTTGGGCAGCCTGTTGGCCGTCATCACCTTTAAGCTGGCAGTTCTGACCAGTCATGATGAAAAAGCGTCGTTGTTGGCCACGTTGTTTGTCATCGCCAGCCCACCACTCCTTATATACCAATACTTGGTTTACCCAGAATTGCCGGGCGCGCTGCTGACCACCCTGCTCATATATTATGTTGTCAGCCAAACCAAGCCAACCTCGGGAGCAGCCGCTCTGGTGATTCTGTCGCTGATGACATTGCCCTGGTTAAACCGACGCTTTGCACCTTTGGCTATTTTACTGGCGCTGCTAATCCTCTGGGCCTGGCGCAGGGACAATACTGCCAAAATGGGACTATCAGGCATAGGTATCGGGGGGCTTATGGCCACCGGCCTTTCGATTGCAATGCTCTTTTGGTTCAATAGCCAACTCGATGCGCCGGTTCGGACCGATTTCACTACCCCGGATGGTTCCCTACTTTGGCATCGCGTAACCCGGGGTGTGGGCTGGCTGCTAGACCAACAACGCGGCCTGTTTGTTTATGCCCCCATTTATGTCGTTGCTCTCTGGGGCCTGCCTGTTTTGCTGAGCGACAGCTTCAACCATCGCCGTCGGAATTGGTTTGTGATGTTACCCTTCTTGCTCTCGCTAGGGGTGACGGCTGCCGCCGGTGGATTTTGGGTGGCTTGGGAGGTGGGACCAAGATTTTTGGTCGTGGCCCTGCCCGCCCTGGCCCCGCTTCTAGCCCTGGCCTGGCGACATTATCACTGCCAAAAGATTTTAACCGGGCTGGCCATGTTGCTTTTTTTTATAAGTTTAAGCAATAGCCTGGCCATTTTCCAAAACCCGGAGTTGCCCTACAAATCGTCGCTGCCGTTGTATTATGGCCAGAAACTTGGCTTCCCCTTGACTAAACTGCTACCCGATCTGGCGGGTTACGCCAGAATTTCTGCGGTAGAGGCTGGGCCGACCCTAACTGAGGCGGATGCCGAATATCCCGACAGCGTGTGGCATACTGAAGCCGGACGCACCGCTGAAGTGATTCAACCCGCGTCATTGCCTCAGTTACCCTTCGGTCACTACAATTTGACCTGGCCGGTGCGGATTGAGCCGGGCCTCCCGCCGGCCACTGAACTTATGCGAATATCGGCCAATTTTTTGGGCGGCGGACCGCTTTTTTCCAAGGTGATCTCTGCGGCAAATTTACCGGTCGATGGTTCGTATGGTGAAATTCACTATTCTTTCCTAAACACTAATGTCGACCGCTGGCGAACGCCCCTGGTTTTTCACGCGGTTAGCACGGGCCGAAGTAATATCTGGGCGAAAGACATTCTCTTTGAGCCAGACCCATTTTATGCCTGGTTTTTGCCCTATTTCTATCTGATGCTCTTAGTGGGGGCAGCATTTCTAACGTGGTACAAGTTCCAGCCATCCTTTGAGGTATCTGATCTACAAACCGGGCGTTTACAGACTATCCCGCAGCCACTTATGGGGGGGATATTGCTGCTCTTAGCCATCGTTACGGCCGGCTACCTGATTTATCAAAAAAACCAAAGCGGCTATACTTATGACGTCAATCAACTATCTCATTTTGTGGGCCGGCCGATCAGCGATGCAGCCGCAGTGGATGGCCAAGCCTGGCTGGTTGATCCGGCGATTGACCCACCGCAAAAAGCAATTTACGGTCCTTTTGACTTTTACGAGCCGGACCGATACCAGGTCACTTTTCGAATAAAGTTGCCTGAGCCGGTTGAAACCGACCAGGAGTTAGCCCGGCTGCAAGTGAATGCGACGGCTAACTTTGACGAATTAGTCACCCAACCGGTTCGACTTGAGCATTTTTCCAAACCAAATCTGTACCACCATTTTGTCCTCACTATCGATAACCCCCGGCGCCAGGCCCTCAGTTTTGAGGTGCATTATGCAGGGGTTGCTCCCTTGGTAATCGACGAGGTGCGGATCGACAGAGTAGGGGGTGGTTAAAGGGGAGGTTAGAAGTCAGAGGAGGTATCATAACTTTGAAACTTCATCGTTTGATTTCTTACAGCTTAATGACGACTGGGACTTTGCTTTCAAGTAAGGGTCTGTTTGAACGTTGGCAGTGGGAAGAGAACAACGTGCTGGCGGCTATTATGTTAGATTGGGATGACGTCCATGCGGTTGCCACTCGCGCTCCTTCGCTCGATTCCGCCAAAACGGGCCAAACAAGGGTCGAAACGCTTCTGGGTCGTTTCAAAGCA
>JBFGLD010000730.1:0-4050 GCA_041576335.1 Anaerolineae bacterium
GGCTATTGAAGCAGCGCGAGCGCAAAGTGACGCTTTTGCTGACGGTATCTATTTTGTGTCGCTGGCTGCTGTGGACGATCCGAACCTGATCGTCTCCCCTATTGCCAAGGCCATCAACTTTTCGTTTCATGTGCGGGACCAACGTGAACAATGGGAGAGAGACCACCAAAACGAGCAGCTGCTGGCTTACTTGCGTGACAAGCACATGCTGCTGGTTCTCGACAATCTTGAACAATTATCAGATAATATCCTCTTCATCGCCGACATACTTCAATTTGCCGGTAACGTAAAGATGTTGACAACCTCACGAGAACGTCTCAATTTGCGGGGAGAAACGGTCTATATGGTAGGCAGCATGCGTGTGCCGGGAAAAATTGCCGAAGAGGTCCAGGCTATTGTTGAAACCTACGACGCGCTCCAGTTATTTGTTAAATGTGCCGAGCGTGCTCAGCCAGGATTTGAATTAACTCCGGACAATCTGAACTATGTCATTGATATTTGCCAATTGGTTGATGGATTGCCGTTGGGGATAGAGTTAGCCGCGGCCTGGATCGGGTTGCTCAGACCACAAGAAATTGCTGCTGAAATCAAAACAAAACTGGACTTTCTATCGTCCAACTTGGTCGACGTGCCTGACCGCCAACAGAGTATTCGCTCTGTCTTTGAGTCTACGTGGAAGCGACTGACTAATATTGAACAGGACGTCTTTCAGCAATTGTCGGTCTTCCGAGGCGGCTTTACGCGCCATGCGGCGGAAACCATTACCGGAGCAACGCTTCAAATCCTGATGATGTTGGTCAACAAGTCGTTGGTGCAGCCCGATTACACCGGCCGGTATAAAATTCATGAGCTGTTACGACAATTTGGAGTTGAACGATTAGCCGCTTCATCGGCACGGGAGATAGCGACCCGTGACCGTCATTGTAGCTACTACACGGCGCTGCTCAAGCGGCATGAAACAGAACTGGATAGTCAAAATCAAGGCAAAACGCTCACAGAAATTGAAACCGAGATAGATAATATCCGTAAAGCCTGGAATTGGGCTGTATCGCAGCGCAAGCTTGATGAACTGGACAATGCTATGGAGAGCTTGTGCGAATTTTATCGGATTCGCGGCTATCTCGACGAAGGTTATGAGTCTTTTCCGCCAGCGGCAAAAACAATGGGCTGGCAGGGCTTCCGGCCGATTGAGACGCTGCCCGACATCAACACGCTTTTTAATGAAACCAGGCTATTATTGGAAAACATTCAAACAGGACAGGCCGAGGTTAAGCGCGATTACAAAATTCAGGGCAGGCTTTTGGCCCGCTATTGCCGGTTTCATTGTGAAAGTCCGCGCAACGATGGGTTGGCCTGTCAAGTGCGCCATGATGCTTTGCATATACTCAGCCAAACTGGCGACCAAAGAGAAATCGCTTATCTTCTCCGGTATCTGGCGCACGTCTGGTTTACTCCACAGCAAATGCGCCAATTGTATGCCCAGGCCTTGGCAATTTTCGAGGAACATCACGACAGGCGAGGTACGGCGGAAATACTCTATCGTCTCGGTGTGGTCGCCACGCGGCTGGGTGAGTATCGTGAGGCTGAGCAATTATTTCAAGAGAGTCTCAATATCATCGAAAATCTTGGGCGGTTACATGTAAAGACATCCTGCCTGGATGAACTTGGTAATATTTATTGGGCTCTGGGTGAGTACGGGCGAGCCAAAGTAAAATACCAAGAGGGGTTGGATCTGGCAGGCTTAATCGGTTATCAAAATTTGGTTGCGACCACACAGCGTCATCTAGCCCGTACAAGAATGGTCCAAAACGAAATTCAAGCTGCAAAACAACTGTTGCAGAAAAGTCTGGAAGTTTATAGCGAATCCGGGCTGCGAGGAATGAAGGCTGAGACCATGGCAGAACTGGCCCACGTAGCTACTGTCGCCGGAGATTATACCGCGGCAAAGCAACTGGCTCAAGAGAGCCTCACATTATGCGAAGAATTGGATTACAAACAAGGTTTGGTGGTACCTTTGACCGTGCTTGGTGAAGCCGCCTTGGGATTAGATGATTTACAAGCCGCGGAAACCTATTTTTGCAAAGCCTTTCAAACAGCGGCCGAAGTATGGATGCCACCTTATGCCCTGCACGCATTGGTTGGAATGGCTCGCCTGCTGGCGGCAAAAGGTGAATCGGAATGGGCATTAAATCTCGCATTTTTCATTCGGTTTCAGCCGGCCAGTTGGCAGTGGTCTAAAGATACGCTTGAGTCGCTCGGTCCTGGATTGGAAAATCAAGTACCTTCTGAGGTTGTGGTAGCGGCCCAAATGTGGGGAAAAAAGAAAAATCTCGAAGCGGTAATTGCGGATCTAAGTGCAGTGGCAAAATAAGGTACGTCCGACCATAATATTTTATTAAACAATACTCAATGGATGCGACCTCCTCGACCTTGCTCCGGCCGTCTGTGAGTGCCGGGTTCCAGACAAACAAAATCTGAGTGTACTAAAGAAGTAATGGAGGGGGGGTGAACTTACTCGAAGAAAGTCCATGCTGGCTCCTTCCTTTTGCTCTGATGATGTTGGTCATGCTCCACGCGATGATGGAGTTTA
This sequence comes from Anaerolineae bacterium, assembly GCA_041576335.1. Classification (GTDB taxonomy): domain Bacteria; phylum Chloroflexota; class Anaerolineae; order 4572-78; family J111; genus JANQQF01. The sequence goes on from JBFGLD010000730.1 coordinate 2,591, forward strand.
CCGTCAGCTTGCTGGTGCAGCGACCTCAGGCTAATCGGAAGCCCATACCTGCGGACGTGCTGCAGCAGCGCCTTCTCACAGTGAATGAAGCCAATCTACCCTACCAATTGGTTGAAGGAAACGATTGTGACCTAGAAATCTGTTGGGAGCTCGGAGAGGTTCCCCCTATCGGCCGTTTGGTCATTGCCAATGCAGCTTCTGGCGGCCGCCTCCGCTTGCTCTTGGACGAGCAACGCCACGAGTTACGAATGAACGAAGTCACGCGTTCTTATTACTTCTTTTTCGGTCTGACCGGCTGGTGGTCTCGCCTGGGAGGTTATGCCGGTGCCCATTCCGGACCGCCCGGACACCCCATGACAAAGGAACTTAGCCGAATTGCGAACCGGGGCGGCTGGAGTGCCCGGCCCGTGTTGTGGTGGTTCCAGGCGACCCATCGTGGTTATCATTTGCTGGAGACATTCACCCCGGCACCACTGCGACAGTGGCCGGCACGCCGCTTTTGGGGGATACTCTATCCGCTCAGTTACATTCTGGGAATGGGCTATCTGGTGGTGATTCTAGGCTCACTCGACCGACATGATTTGCTATTACTGGGTGGTATCTCGGCTAGCTGGTGGGGGATCTGGGGCTTTCTGGTCTGGATGTTATGCGGTTTTCCATCCTTTTGGCGCCGCAGGCGTCGCTGATACCTGTTGCGCACCAACAGTATTGCAGTAGGTTAGATTGGGTTGTGGTTTTTTTCTCAATGTTGACTTTGCTTTTGATGCAAAAATATAATCGTCGTAACTATTCAGGCAGGACTGGCAGTCCTTGATAAACAAGGCGATTTGCTTGTCAATAACAGCTGTAATTATGGGATATCGCCATTTATGGCGCAGGACTGCCAGTCCTAAATGATTGACCTGAATGATAGAAATATGTGAATTTTGGCAATCAATATGAGTTGGATCAAGCGTAGTGCTTTATCCTGAAGGAGTCATCGACCGGCTTCAAGCACTGCTGGACGCGGGTGACCGAGAGGCGGTCCTGACCATGGTCTACCGTGACGTCGCTATGATGCCTCCCCACGAGATTGAACTGCGCAGATCGTCGCCTACCTGGCCGGCGCGGGTAGCAGCAGCCGACAAGGTGCTGCGCGAGGCGCGGGCAGAAGATCGATATACGTTCGATGCGCAGCGGTTCAAGGATCTGCATACCCCAACGTTGCTCCTGCTCGGCGGCGACAGCCCGCACACACTTAAAGAGCCCACCGAAGTTGTGGACGCAGCCTTGCCAAACAGTCGGATTGCCGTCATGCCGGGGCAGCAACATAGTGCCATGTACACCGCGCCCGATCTGTTCCTGCATGAGGTGCTAACGTTCTTAATCGGACCGGGTGAGCGCTGATACGCGAAGCTGGGCACATTCCTCACAGAACGTCAGCGCCGGAGCAAGCCGCAACAACGCCAGATCCACCAACC
>JBFGLD010000731.1:0-4046 GCA_041576335.1 Anaerolineae bacterium
CAAGAGCGCTGATCCCGAAGCGACGGTCATTTTGGGCGGCCTGGCTTTTTCTGACCAGAGTCGTTGGCTTTCGGAACTACTCAGTCAGGCAGAAGGACAGCCCAACCGGGCTTATTTTGATGTTTTCTCCTTTCATCATTATTTGAGTATTTACGAAAGTGAAAGGCTCATCAGGCTGGCACGCGCCGCGCTGGATGCTAATGACCTGACCGATGTTCCCGTGTGGATTACCGAAAGTGGAGTATCTGTCTGGGATGATTATCCGGCTGAGGCGTATGGACTCTCTCCCAGCGGACCCCACCGCGGCACGATGATCGAGCAGGCGGCTTACGTGATCCAAAACTCAGCCCTGGCCTTTTACAATGGGGTCGAGCGATATTATTATTTTATGCTCCACGATGACTGCGGCAGCCCCCCAGGGAGTGCTTACGGCCTGCGACAGAACTTTGCCCCGCACGTTTGCACTCCGGCTGAGGGTAATCCTCGTCCGGCCTACGCAGCCTATCAATTGGCGACAGAACAGTTCCGCGACCTCATCCCACTCCGGCGAGAGAAACAAGCCCAACAGGATCGGCTGGTTTTTTACCGGCCGGGTGACCGGTCCCGGCTGGCGGTGCTGTGGGCTACGCAGGGCTTGACTCTCACCACGACCTTCAGTGCGACCGGCGATACAGCGCAGCTTTACTGGATTGAACCAATAGAGACGCTGTCCGGCACGATCGGCCTCAGCCGTACGTTGACCTTAACCCCGACCAATAACCTGTACACGCTGACCCTACTCCCGGCGACGAATCAAAACGGTATGACACCCGACGATCCTGAACCAGTCTTTTCTTTTATGTACAAGATTTTTTCTGCTCAAATCTCTGGCGACAAGGCCTGGCTCGAAGTTTTATTAATGATTGATGATCAGCCCTACTACCTGTTTACCCCCAATGAGTTACAGCCGACCTCAGATTGGACGCTTGCCCACCAAGATGTGTCAGCGTGGCAAGGCCAAACCGCCGAACTGCAGTTTAGGGTACAGCGTTGCTCGGATCGACCCTTCGCGGTTGACCTGGATCGGGTCAGTATCGGGCCAGGGGTAGCTCCCTAGATCACGCTCAAAACTTGGCCCGTGCGATCCGTTGTCAGGAGCGGTACAATTGTGTGCCAAATGTAGCCACTTTTCAACCGTTGACGACAATTGTAAAATGCTGATTTCGACTTCGAAGCCTGATGTCCGTCCACATCGGCCGGGGCGTCACGATGGGCAAGCGTTGACGTAATCGGCCCAACCTGGTAAAATTCAGGCGGTATTCCGGCTGCTCGAAGCGCCGATTGTCCTGAAATCATTACCTACACCTCTTATTCAAGGAGCACTTAATGTCAGCACAAATTATTGATGGCAAGGCTATTGCCGCCACTATTCGGGGTGAGATCAAGGCCGAAGTTGAAGCAATGAAAGCCAAATATGGCCAGGTACCCGGCCTGGCGGCCGTCCTGGCAGGCCAACGCAAAGACTCCCAAACTTACGTGCGCATGAAAAAAAAGGCCTGTGCCGAAGTGGGTATCAACTCATTCGGGCACGACTTGCCGGCCGACATCAGTCAGGCGGAGCTGCTCAAGGTGGTGCGACAGCTCAACGCCAATCCCGACGTCCACGGCATATTGATCCAGTTGCCCCTGCCCGATCACATTGATGAAGAGGAGATACTGGCCGCGGTCAGCCTGGAAAAAGATGTCGACGGCTTCCACCCGCTCAACATTGGCCGACTTTCTATGAAGCGCCGCGATCCGCTGTTTGTGCCCTGTACCCCCAAGGGCTGTATTGAGTTACTCGACCGCAGCGGGGTGGAGATTGAAGGTAAGCAGGCCGTAGTCTTGGGCCGCAGCAACATAGTCGGTTTGCCCGTGGCTATGCTGCTGCTGCATCGCAATGCCACCCTAACCATTTGTCACTCCCGCACTAAAGACCTGCCCGGTGTGGTCCGCCAGGCCGACATTTTGATCGCAGCCGTGGGCCGAGCCGAAATGGTGCGGGGCGATTGGCTAAAGCCGGGCGTCGTAATTATAGATGTTGGCATCAACGCCGTGGACGACCCGACCACAGAGAAAGGATATCGGCTGGTCGGCGACGTGGCCTTTGAAGAGGCCATGGAAGTGGCAGCCGGAATCACGCCGGTGCCCGGTGGCGTCGGGCCTATGACCATTGCTATGCTGTTAAGAAACACCCTTGACAGTGCCAAGCGGACGGTCGGTTAGCCTTAAGTTTCGTACAAACGAGGTAATTAAACACGGTTATGGGCCCGGATACCATCTGGACGAGTGGCTTTGCCCCACGCTGGGGGTGTTCAACTCGAAACTTGGTCTGCAGCACTGCTTCCGTTTGATCGCGGCAGCGCTGTGGCCCGGATGGCCAGCACATTAACCGTGCCGCCCTGCTGCTGCACTGTGCCCTCAACCACCAGCAAAGGGACGGTACGCAGCAGGCGGCGGTAGCGAGCATAAACTTGGGGCTGGACGATCACGTCGATCAGCCCGGCCTCATCTTCCAAAGTAATAAAGTGGAAACCCTTAGCCGTAGGCGGGGCCTGATGAACCACCACCAGCCCGGCCACGTGTACTCGCTGCCCGGCTGATTGTCCGGCCAATTCCCAACTGCTCAAAGTACCCTGCTGCGCCAGCCAGGGGCGATAGAGTGCCATCACGTGCTCCCCGGTTGATAAGCCCAGGATGCCGTACTCTATTGTTAATGCTTCGGCCCGAGACAGGGGGGGCAAATCTACCTCGCCGGCGGGTAAGATAAAGTCCAGTTCCTCCTCCTGGTAGCGTATCTGCCCCAACTGCCATAGTAGTTGGCGGCGGGGCATCTGCCATTGATCAAAAGCGCCGGCCAAAATCAAATGCTCGACCAGGCGGCGGGCCAGGCGTGTGCGCCGGCAGAAATCGGCCAGATCACCGAAGGACTCAGCCTGGCGAGCTTGCTCAAGCCGGGTACTGCTGGCTTCGCCAAACCCGGCTACATAATTAAATCCCAACCGGATCCCCCCCTGCTCGACCGTACACTGCCCCCGGCTGTGCCGGATGTCAACCGGCAAAATGGGAATACCCTGCCGCCGGGCATCGCCAACCAGCACTGCGGGACTCCAAAAGCCCATAGGTTGGTTGTTCAGCAGCGCCGTAAAAAAAGCCGCCGCGTGGTATCGCTTCAACCAGGCTGACCGGTAGACCAACACCGCAAAAGCCGCTGCGTGACTCTTGGCAAAGGAATATCCCCCAAATGCTCGTAGTTGATCAAAAACTGCTTCGGCCACCTCGAGCGAAACGCCCTTGGCCTGCGCTCCGGCCAGAAAGCCGGCTCGAAAGCGCTCGACAGCGGCTGCACCCTGCTTACTGCCCAGGGCGCGCCGCAGCTGCTCGCCTTGGCCCGGGGTGAAACCAGCCAGATCGCGGGCCACTTTCAACACCTGCTCCTGAAAAAGGATCACCCCCAGCGTTTCGGCCAGGGCCGGTTCGAGCAGCGGGTGAAGGTAGCTAACCGGCTCCACGCCTATGCGGCGGCGTAGGTAAGGATGAACCATGTTGCCTTGGATCGGTCCGGGGCGAATCAGCGAGATGGCGATGATCAAATCTTCGAAACGGCGCGGCTGAAGCCGGGGTTGAAGCTGAGCCTGAGCCCGCGACTCCACCTGAAAAATGCCAAGGGTACTGCCGTTGGCGATCAGTTCGTATACGGCCGGGTCGTCGTAGGTCAACGCATCTAAATCAGGCGCCTGCTCGGCGGTAGCGGCGATAATCCGCGTCGCTTCGGCCAGCGCCGAGAGCATACGCAAGCCGAGCAGATCAATCTTGACCAGGTCAACGCTTTCCAGCGCTTCTTTGTCCCACTGCACGACCACGCGTCCCGGCATGGTAGCCGGCTCCGTGGGCACCCGCCTGACCAGTGGGGGATCGGTGAGAATCATGCCGCCGTTGTGGATCCCCAGATGGCGCGGAAAACCCTGGAGTTGGCGGCAGAGGTCCAGCAGTAAAGGTAGTGATGACGTTTGGGTTTGGCCATAAGG
>JBFGLD010000732.1:0-4045 GCA_041576335.1 Anaerolineae bacterium
AACCCCATATCTTTGGCAAGCCGTGCCGTGGTCATACCTATAGAAGAGGTACCCCCACGAATAAGCAAAGTCTGACCTGTCACCACTTCTAATCCAATGGTGAGTGACCCCATGACGGTTTGAAACATTTCAGGAATCGCGCCAAACGTGGCCCAGTCCAACTCGGTTTCAAGGGGAAAGACAGAGCTCTCAGGTACCAGCGTGTACTCCGCGAAGCTGCCATCAAACTGCCGACCCATCCCACCCATAATGGCTGCTACTTTTTGACCTGGCTCAAAAGCAGTATCAGGGGCCGCTTCGACGATACCCACCGCTTCAATCCCTAGCACCCTTGGAAACGTCACCCCCGGTGAATCCCCTTGACGGGTAAACAGTTCAGCTCGGTTGAGGCCAAACGCTTTGACCTTTATAAGAACCCAGCCCGCTTTGGCGTCGGGTTTGGCAATCTCTTTGAGGGTGAGGACATCGGGTGTTCCTGCTTTTTCTGCAACGATTGCTTTCATGCTTTGCTCCTTTGGACGTGTACCTGAATGACCTAAATCCTTAGGGTTGGAATTTCTCCTGGGTTTTTTAAAAATCCCAACATTGACTTTTTGATTACTTCTCCTCGCATCTGACAATCGTCTAGCCTAGCTTGACGACGCAACCCTCGTCTGAGGAGCGCTGAATCGTTTCCAAAAGCTGGTGCACCGCCAACGCATCGTCAAAGTTAGGGGCGAACTGCTTGCCCTCACGGATCGCCTCTGCCATGCGTACATAGGCCTGCCCGACGTTCTGTGATGGGCCAAATGATACCGCCTTTGGCACAACGCGCAGGCGTTCGGGCACTGGCATCTCGCTAAGCGGCTTGTCGCCCTGAGCACCAACCAGCGTGACAGGCGTGATTTGGGGAAGCCCCTGGGTCGAGGCGATGATCGTCCCCTTGCTACCATAGACCGCCATACGCCAACCTTCTGCATGATAGGGAACAGCTGTTATCTGGTAAGAGAGAAGCGCGCCATTTGCGAACACACCGTTCAACAGGACATTGTCTGCTGCCACCGCATCAACCATTTCACCCGTATCTACCATCTTTAATTGCTTAACGCGAGTCGCTACTCTGGCCGACAGCTCGGATAGAGGCTCAAAGCAATAAGCAAGGTAATCCAGCGTATGACCGCCAACGATGTTAAACAAGTGGGCGCCCTTGCTGATTTCGCGCTCATAGTCGCGTTTAGAGGGACGCTCTTGAGTTTCTGTTGTCTGCATCGTTATATTGACCGTCAGGAGTTCTCCCAACCAGCCTTGGTTGTAGAGCTCTTTGATATAGGTGAGGGTTGGATCGTGCCGCCCTTGAAGCCCAATCGCCGTCACGACGCCCTTATCGCGGGCGACAGCGGCCATCTCCTCAGTTTCGGCTAGGCTAGCCCCAAGCGGCCACTCGCAGTAAACGTGCTTGCCTGCATTAAGCGCAGCCATCACAACCTCATAGTGGTTTGGTATCCTTACTACCGTGGAAATGATGTCTATATCTGGCTGTGCGACCAGTTCGTTAATGTCATGATACGCCTTGTCCATGCCGTAGGCCTGCCCAGCTGCCGCCGCCGATTCGGGGCGGCTGGTGCAGAGTGCCGCCAACTCAATCTGCTCGATCCCACGCTATGCGGGTATGTGGGCCACCGGCCCCCAACCTTGGCCAGCGGCGTCAGCACCAACCAGCCCTAGTTTCAGCTTATCTGCCATTTCTTCCTCCTCAGTGCCTATTCTTTGCGCTTCAGGGTGATTATAGGAATAACGCGCGATGTCTTTTGACGGTATTCTTCAAAACCCGGGTATTGGGCGGCCATCTGGTCATAAAGGCGGGTTCGTTCTGGTTCTTCTTCAACGGTTGCTACCGTATCGTACTTTTCTGTACCAACTTCGATGGTCACATTCGGATTGGCAACCAGATTGTAATACCAATCTGGATGAGCATCTGCGCCTCCTTTTGACGCAATGATGACCAAACGGTCCCTATCCTCTGTATATGCCGCCGGGTTCAACCGCGGGAGCCCACTTTTTGCACCTGTAGTGTGCAGCAAAAGCAGCGTCATATTCTCAAAATGCCCACCAACTCTGCCTTCATTGGCACGAAATTCTTCGATTATTTTTTTATTCCAGTCACTCATTGCTTTCTCCTTAGTTGGTTAATGTTGGATATTAGTCCTACGAACAAGCTCACCGGTAGCAATTCCGCTGCGCTCCATTGCTATGCGGGGCAAGGAACGCTTTGATCTTATAGCTTGCAATCGGGTGATTGGTTGCAGGAGAGCGAGCCATTTCAGAACGGGTTTCTTTAATGAACGACCAATGCAACGATTGGTTAGTTTGCAGTATCGATGCTGATTATGTGGTTGCAATATAGATTAATTCGGTGAGGATAGCCATATTTTTGGCAAAGTGCATGCCCTCAAACATCCGCATTTCAGTTTCTGTTTCTTGCCAAAACTTGTGAATTGTGAAAGAGGCGATAATTAAGAATATGGACAGCCCGATAATACCAAAAATCATCGCAAAGTTGCTCATTAACGACAGGCCGCCAAAGATTAGGGCTACGCCGCTGATCCGTACCATCAGTCGAGGTGAAATCAATCCCCGTTTATGAGCGTACTCTTCGTAGATGTGAGTATTAAAAAGGTGATTGACCCCATTTAACATAAAGAAAAGTCCCAACAAGATCAACAGAATTGTTTTTATCATTGATTTTTACCTCATATCTCCCGCTTTTTTCATACTTTGGGTCGGCCCAGTAATTCAGAATAAGTAGTTTAAAAATAAATTCCTATAGAATGAAATTGAGAACTTTAGCTTCGATTGCGCGAACGAAAACATGATTGCGTCTTGCTAGATAAGTGACTGCCAACACAGCAAGTCAAATTTTGTGATGTACCACACCGAAAAAGAGATGTTCTCTAAGTGTGAAAGATGACTAAATTATAAGACGGCTGAGTAATACGCAAAAAAAAGCCATTGATCACGCCTGCCAAAGATTTGCTTCTAACTTATTCAATAAGCGTCTGAGTATATATTGTTCCTCGACTGTGAGATCAGCAAGGGTCTCTTGGTCAAGTTGTGCCCACACATCTTCGGTCGCCGTTTGTAACTCACGGCCTTTAGGCGTGAGATGAATTCGGGATACCCTGCGATCCGCCTCATCTTCATGTTTGGTCACCAAACCTGCCCTCTCCATTCGCCGAACCATTTTATGGATTGTTTGTAGTTGTACGCCAATTTTATGAGCCAACTGCGATTGCGTTAACTTGTCTTCTTGCCATAAATACTGTAACACCATTTCTTGACCAGCATACAACCCAATATCCGACAATAACTTACTTGCACGATAATGATGTGCTGTACAAACTCGGGCAAGTCTAAAGCTAATGGTCTTAGAGATATGTTTGGGTCTGGTTCTCATTTCAAATCACCGATTTTACTCAGCCGTCTGACTAAATATATATGATGATTTATTTTTTGTCAACCTTTTACAAACACTTTTACACTTCACTGGAACTATGTGAACTATCGGTTCTCAGCCCTTGCCGGTAGTGTCAGCGCCGACCAACCCCAATTTCAGCTTATCTGCCATCTCTTTTTCCTTCAGACTTAATCTATGAGAACTTCCAACTCACAGCGTCAATAAAATTATTATGTTTAGCAGGCGGAAATTTCCGTTTATTTTTTATTTTATGGCCTGAAATTGGGTAATCTGTTAGTTGATTTAAGTCAATACAAAATCAAAGGCGAATGTTATATAATCGGCGTGTTTTTTCTCCCAGATGATCCGAGGAGCAGGTCGCTTCTAACTATCTGTAACTTACAACTCAATCGGTCTCTCCAGTATACGACGACCATCGGTATAAACCGTTATCTTATCGCACAACGCCCGCAAGATTTTTTGACGTTCTGTCATAATGAAGCGTTGCTGTGTTTTCAAATGACTGTACAAGAGTGGACAAATAGGGCGGAGAAAAGATATGTAAGCGAAATTGTACTACAAATAAGAATCGTCTACAAACGTTGTTAGATT
>JBFGLD010000733.1:0-4040 GCA_041576335.1 Anaerolineae bacterium
CCGCCGGCCAGCCCTCATCTCCACGCTTCCCCGTCCGCCGGCGGGTTATCAAAAGCAGAATACATTACCCACATTATCATTGTGACGGGCTAATGCCAATGGGAAAGAAGTCAGAAATGAGGTAGGGTTTTCCCTACCATGGCCCAGAAAGGAATCGAACGATGCTGCTGATTGATTTCTTCAAAAACAGTGCCGACAACTGGCGATATGTCGGCACGATCTACGGCGAGGACGAATGTTGGATGACCGCCAGCGAGGTCGTGGCCATGCTGCAAATCGTAGATGATAATAGCCCGATTATCGACCACCCGACTTCCACCCATCAAGGCGGCGGGTTTTATTTTCAGGATGAAGACATTTGGTATAAGTCAACCAATAATCTGGTATGCCAGTGCGTGTTTGAGAAGTTGCATTCTTGACAACCTTAAATTTCCCAAAACTCGTGTCAAAAGGTATTGACACATTGGTACATTCGTGGTACAATTTTAGTACAGTAAACAAGGAGGTACCAAACCAATGTTACAGAAAATCGAAGCCACAGTGAACGGAACCAAAGCTACATATTTTATCAGTGATGTTTTTGATAAAGAAACCGTTAAAGAAGTTCGGAGACTGACCAGAGATTTCCGTATTGTTTCAAACTGGTTATTTAATGCTCGGTTTGAACCAACTAACCGAGAAGATTTTCGAGCTGATTTCCCCGCCACAAATGCGGCTATGGAAGCCGCTGGTGTTGATATTGACGCCGTGGCTGCCATCTGGGAAGCACACAATGGATGAGAAAAATGTCTGGACTGAACACATTACCGCTCGCGCGGCTCGTAAAGTTGCCAGAGTCTTGAAAAAGGCCGGTTACGGCACGGCCACGCGGGAAAATTGTAGAGGATACGTCATTAACGTGGCTCAATATTTCGAGCCGGGTGACGTTGAGGCGCGAAAAAATGTCTTGCGGCTAATTTGCGAAGCCGCGGGGATTCAGCCAAAGAGAGGATAAAATGTGGTATTCAGAGCGTGATTTAGATGATGATGTATGGAGCAAACTAGAATATCATTTCGGTGAAATTGTCGAAAGAAACGAACCAAAAAGCGATGATAAGTCTACTCGCTTGATTACAGAAATGTGGTCAAGCGGCATAAGAAAAGAAATACTAGAGGTGCATGGTAACATATCGTCGGCCAGCATATTTATTCCGGCCAACATTGAAGATGAAATTTGGCCCTAACCCCCCAGCCCCTTCGGGGGCTTTTTTTTATCCCCCCAACTTCCCCTTAATCGCCGCCAAAAGCTGCGCCCCGGTTCGCTCGGCCAGCCCCGCCTGCACCCGCAACAAATTTACCTCGTCCAGCATCACCAGGGCCAGCGCCCTGACGATCTGCCGGGGCGTCACGTCGTAGATGTTGACCGGTTCGGCCCTGGCCTGAGCCTTAGCCCACAGCTCCGCCTCCCGCGCATCAAGCAGCGGCTGCAGGTCGCCCGTCACAGGCAATCCGCCTACGCTCCACTTATAGGTGTCCACCCCATCGGTGATTTCGATAATGGCCGTGCGGCTGGGCGGCACAAAATCTACGTCCAAAGTTGTCACGTCCAAAATGGTTATGGTCATGGGACTGCCACCTCCGCCGCGATTAGGCTACTAAAGTTATCGGTTTTGGTGGCGCTGCCACTCGCTCCGGAAGTGTATGTAAATATGCCATCGACCAGAGGGATATACATAAAATGGGCCTCCGATTCGCCCGAAACCAGGACACGCCGGTCAATGCGCTTGGCGTTGTTAAAGGCTTCAAGCGGATGAAATCGGGTGATAGTATTGTTTCCAGTACCGCCGGAATCGGACAAAGCCGAGTTAAACCAAATGGCCCGCGTATGGGCCGGTAGCTCTGAGGTGATTTTTATCTCAAAAAAGTTCTCGCCCAAGGTTGTATCGGTATTAGTCGGGCTATTGACCTGGATGGCATCCGTGTTAAGCCAGCCGGAAACATCAGCGGAATCGGTTACGGTAATGGTATTCGTGCTCGTATTGACCGATGAGATTAGAGCGTAGGCTGTCCGGGTCGAGTTATATAATCGCAATTTGCCGATGTAGTTGCCCGGCGATACCGCATTTGTAATTGAGTCCTCGTTGCCGGTTGGCGTATTGTATACCACGCTGGTGCCGCTCGCATTGCCGTTCATGGTGGCTGAAAATATCGTCCCACTGTGCGACTGAGAAGTGTAAATCCGCTGCGTGCTAAAGACCGGCACGTGGACCGTATTGCACAGTAGTAGCGCCTCGACCTTGTTACTCGCCCCGGCAGCCGTAGCGATGGCGAAAATGTCAGGCCGCATCGTGGTGGACCGCTGCGCTTTGCCTCCCGTGGTCGAGGTGGTCAGGTAATGGCCTTTCGATGGCGCGGTGCCGGTATAGTTGACGATCAGCTTGCCTGAGCGAGCCACCCCGATGCGCGCTCCGTTCGCCCCGCCGACCGTGACCACGCACCAGCTTACATTGCCCAGGTTGGCCGTGGTCGTGGTCTGGTATTCGCCGGCGCTGTCCAGATAGCCCACATCGCCGACCGAGGCGGTGCCGGTTGAGGAGTTCCGCACCCAGCCGCTGTTGGCCATTGTATCGGCGGGTTCGCCGCTGATGTAACCCGTGCTGCTAACCAGGCCATTGACCAGTTTAACCCCGACCTGGCGGAAATGGGAATTGGTGCCCAGATTAAAGACATCCTGATTGGTGCCCTCGACCAAGCCGCCGTAGGCCGTGACCGTGCCGGTGTTGGCGCTGCTGGTCGATAAGTTGAGGCCATAAGATGTGCCCGTGCCCCTGGCCCGCACCGTACAATCGAACATGTCAACCGTGGCGTTGAGCGTGTCCAGCCCGGTGTTAAGGGTGCTGCCAAAATTCTCGGCCAACAGCTTGACCTGATGCATGGTCACCGTCGAGCCGGCCTGGGCAAAAAAGGCCGTGCTTTGGCTTGAGGCTTGGCTGTTATTGATGGTCAGATCGTACAGAGATACGGTGCCGGTGAAAGGCGAGCGCAGGGCATAGGTCTGGGCCGTCGTTTGGAGCGTGGTTTCGGGCGTGCCCACCACCGCCACCCCATTGGGGATGGTCAGGTCGTCCGCCGTAAACGTGCCCTCGCCAAATTTGACCGTGTTGCCGCTGACCGCCGCGCTAAAAGCCGCCGATGCCGAGGCATAGGTGCCCGTGCCGATCTTAATCTCACCCGGCCCAGGCCAAACCCCGCCCCCGGTGCCCGCCGGCCCCGGCGTCCCACCGCCGCCGATAACGCTGGAGGGCGTCGGCTTCCAGATGCTTCCGGTCCACATCAACACGTCGCCCTCGCTGGGGGCCACGTCAGACAGCGGATAGCCGACCAAGCCGATCACCTGCGGCGTGGGGTAAGCCCCGGTCAGGTCGCCGCCGCTGGGTCCGTTGGTTCCGAATGAGATAATCCGGCGGGCGTCCCGGATGTCGTCCTCGCGCAGGCCGGGCATGTGCGCCCGCGTCCGCACCCGCGCGATGGGAATCGTGCCCATCGGAAAATTGACCCGTGGCGGGTCAAAAGCGGTGGTAAAGGTCGAGGTCGCGCCCGTGACCGTGCCCAGAGCGTTGGTCCTGGGGTCGATATAAATCCCTAGCTGCCGGGCTGTGCCCGTGGCCAGGGCGGTGATGGGCGTGGCTAAATCCAGGCCCGGCGTGCCCGGCCAGATCGTGCCGGTATTGTGATACTCATATTCCAATTGGTTGACGTAAATGGTGGTCGTGCCGGTGGTGACGATGTAGCCCCGCCCAGGCACCAGGGCGCGGGTGTAGACGTTGACTATATCGCTCCCCGGCTGGCCATCGGGCCATTCGTGGGTGGGGGCGTGGGCCGACACGTTGGCGATGGAGGTGCCCCAACCCGATTGCTCATACGCGCCCCAGTCGGTGCCGACCACCTGGGCCAGGCCGGGCGACCAGGGGAACTCGCCAATCAGGACCGGCCAGCCGTCAACCGGGTTGACTTCCTTATTGAATATCTCAAAGACTTCTGAGCCTGAGCGGTTGAAACGG
>JBFGLD010000734.1:0-4040 GCA_041576335.1 Anaerolineae bacterium
ACAATCACGCCCTGGTCGTCGTTGTTGGTAACGATAAAATGACCGTGGGCTTGCTCCGTGAGTTGGCGCATAGTGGTCACGCCAAACCGGAGGTCGCTGTCATCAGCCTCGGCCGGCAGTGAATCAGCCAATCCGATGCCGTTGTCTTGAATAGTAACCGTGACTGAATCCTGGTCGCCAGATAAGCTAATCATCACCGCCGAGGCACGCGCATGCTTCTGTACATTTTTGAGCGACTCTCGAACTATCCGATAGGTCGCCTCGCTGACCAGCGGCGGCAGGGTCGGCAAGCGAGCTGGAAGGATCAGGCTGGCGGAAATACCGCTTTGAGCTTCAAATTCAGCCACCTGCTCTCGCAACAATTCCACCAGCCCAGCCCGGCCCGGTAGATGATCGCTGCGCAGGGCGAAAATGGCGCTGCGCAGCTCATCACCGCTGCGGCTGGACAAGCGCTGGATCGTCCGTAGTCGCCGTCGAACCGGCTCAGCCAGGTCTGGTTGAGTAAGACACCCGTCAGCCTCTAGACCGATAATGAAGAGCATTTGGGCCAGTGTATCGTGTAGGGCCTGCGCAATTCGTTGACGCTCTTGCAGACGGGCCAGCTCGTCAACTTTATCGTAAAGGCGGTCGTGGTCGATGGCAATTGTTGCCTGGGCAGCGAATGCCTGGAGCAGCTCCTCGTCGGCCGGAGTGAAAGTGCGGCTGCCGGCCCTATTGCCGACAAATAACACGCCTAGCGGGTGGTTATTGTGCGCCAGAGGCACTGAAAGGGTAGGGCCTAGCTCCGGGTAACAAGACAGAAAGATAACTGCCTGGGGGTGGCTGCGAATGTCAGCCAAGCGGAGCGATTCCTGATTAAGGTCGAGCAGGCCGGCAATGTCGGTGTCGCCGGGAAAGCGCTGCAGCGGTCGTGGCGCGTCTTTGGCCTTAAAGCACTTGAAACCCTGCCCTTCTTCAGCGAACACCAGCAAACCTCCCAACTCGGCTTCTAACACGTCTGTGGCCGTGTCCAGCAGTTGTTGAAGCAGATGCTCCAGGTCAAAAAACCCCGCAGCTACCAATTTACTGATTTCGATGAGCTGCGATAGTTGTGTGATTCGTGGAGTCACCGTATCATCCAGATTTGGGGGAATTTCTTTACTGTTCATTAAACAGACAGCCTCCTCGAGTAGAACGCCCTTCTTCACGAGCGCCGCGAAAGGAAAAGGTTCCGGGCTAATAAACCACACCTTAACCTGATACAACTTGTTAGAATATGATACCTTAAGATTGTCGTTTGTTCAATCCGCAGTGTGCGTAAGAAGCTAACACTGATGACCCAAGGCGTGCCGCCTATATAGGTCATGCTGAGCATGCTGTTGGGTTCGCTATGCTTAACCTCAAGCCAAATGATAATGAAGTTGGTCGAACCGTGGAAGTGGAGTATAATTTTGGGGCTTATGGCATCTTGCCGAGATGTTGACGTTAATTATGAAAGATTAGGTAGGTTTAGTGTTTTTCGACGAAGCAAAAATTCATGTAAAAGCAGGCGATGGCGGTGACGGCATTGTCGCTTTCCGCCGAGAGAAATTTGTGCCGCGGGGTGGTCCGGCCGGAGGGCACGGCGGCAAAGGCGGAGACGTTATGTTGGAGGTTGACCCCCAACTCAGCACACTTGTTCACTTCAAGAAGCGCAGCCACTTTAAGGCTGGACGGGGCGAGCGAGGCGGGGGCAAAAATATGACCGGAGCAGGCGGAGAAGATCTGGTAATTCATGTTCCGCCCGGTACCGTTGTCCGGCACGCTGACACCGGTCAGGTTTTAGCTGACTTGACTGCCCCTGATCAGCGAGCGGTTGTGGCCCGCGGCGGCCGTGGGGGACGGGGTAATACCGCTTTTAAAAGCGCAACCCATCAAACCCCTCGCGTTGCCGAGCGTGGACTGCCCGGCGAAGCGCTGTGGATTACGTTAGAACTAAAACTTATCGCCGATGTAGGCCTGATTGGGATGCCGAATGCCGGAAAAAGTACGCTTCTTTCCGTTATGAGCGCCGCTCGACCCAAAATCGCCGATTATCCCTTCACCACGCTGCAGCCCAATTTAGGCGTGGTTGTACTGGATCATCGTGATTTGGTTCTGGCCGACATCCCGGGGTTGATCGAAGGGGCCCACGCCGGGGCCGGGTTGGGGTACCAGTTTCTGCGCCATATCGAACGATGCCGTCTGCTAATTCACCTGCTCAACGGCGCCTCACCCGATCCGCTGGCGGAGTTTGAACAGATTAACCAGGAATTGGCCCTGTTTAGCGAGAAGTTGGCCCATAAAAGGCAAATCGTTGTTTTGAACAAAATTGATTTGCCCGAAGCGGAAGCTCACTGGCCGGCGATACGGGCCCGGGCCGGTGAGTTAGATTTACCGGCTCTTAAGATTTCGGCCGTAACAACTGAGGGTGTTCGACAACTGGTTGAGATGCTGTTCGAACACCTGGATCAATTGCCGCGAGAGCTGCTCTTTGAAGAGGGGGTGCCGGTCTTTACCCTCGAGCAGGCCGCAGACTCTTTTGAGGTTAAGAAGCTGTCCGACGGATGGCAGGTCACAGGGCCAAAGATCGAGCAGCTGTCCCTCCAAACTTATTGGGATATGGATGAAGCAGTGGTGCGCGCCTATCATATATTGGAAAAGATGGGTGTCCACGATGCGCTGCGCCAGGCCGGCGTCCAACCCGGCGATACTGTTTTTTTGCACGATGTTGAATTAGAATGGATATGGTGACAGGTCGCCGGCTGGTAGAGCAAAAGGCGCAACCATGGCTCTGATGGCTCTGCTGCCCTGTTCTCTGGCTGGTGACGACGTTTATTATGAAACTGGGTATTCTGGGCGGCACGTTTGATCCAATTCATCTAGCCCACCTGCTGTCAGCAGAGGTGACCCGAGAGGCTCTACTGCTGCAGCCAATTCTATTTGTGCCTGCGGCTGATCCGCCTCATAAGCAAGACGTGTCAAAGACGCCCGCCTTTCATCGCCGAGCAATGGTTGAATTGGCTATTCGTCCAAATCCGCATTTTCAACTGTCTTCGGTTGACTTGGATCGGCCCGGCCCGCACTATGCCATAGAAACCGTTCGCCTCATTCGCGAGAAATATGGTCTTGCTGCCGACGACTGTTTTTTCATTGTGGGGGGTGACTCTTTAATTGATTTGCCCACCTGGCATCACCCCCAAGAATTGGTTGCGCTCTGCCGCCTGGCGGTGGTGCATCGTCCCGGTTTCGAACCGGACCTGCCCGGGCTTGAGCGACAAATCCCAGGTATTTTAACGCGTTTGGATTGGGTCGAGATGCCGCAAATGGATTTGGCAGCTTCCGACATCCGGGCCCGACTTAGAGCAGGAAAGAGTGCCCGGTACCGGGTCTTAGATCCCGTTTGGGCGTACATTCAGCAGCATCAACTATATCGTCGTGAATAGAAATTGTGGAACAGCCGATATCACAATTAAGTGGTTAAACGTTATTTCTGCGCTGTGTAGACTAAAATAGTTTTTCGAAAGAAGAGGTAACCCCATGTTCGTCGTAATGAACCGCATTATGGTTAACCCTGAATACAAAGACCAATTCGAGGAGCGGTTTGCGAATCGCGCCCGCGAGGTGGATAAAATGCCGGGCTTTATGCGCAATCAAGTACTGCGTCCGGCCAACCCCGATGACCCGTACATCGTCCTGACGATGTGGCGATCCCAAGAAGATTTTGAGGCTTGGGTAAACTCTGAGGCCTTTAAGAAGGGCCATGCTAAGTCCGGTACGCTGCCGCCTGAGGTCTTTAGGGGTCGCAGCCAGCTGGAAAGCTTTGAAGTTATTTTAGATACAGCGGTGGGGTAACAGGACCGGTTCAAGAATAGGTGGTTTTTCTTACATATCACAGAATGCTCAGTCCATAGAAGGACGTTAAATTTTCCAAACACGCAAGTTGCGGTGCGCCACGAAGCGCGAAGTAGTAGAGGTATAAACCCACTCTCAGCCATAGGAGAGTGAACCTGACCAGGCAGGCGGTCGGCTAGAGCAACCGG
>JBFGLD010000735.1:0-4039 GCA_041576335.1 Anaerolineae bacterium
CAATTCCCATGTGGGTGCTCTATTTTCTGACCGTGCTGGCCATGTTGGCGACAATGGAATTAGGCTACCGGCTCAACAGAGCCTGGCGGCGGAAATCGCCGGACAAAACGGATGCCGGCCTGGGGGGCATGGTTGGCGCCTCCCTGGGCTTGCTGGCCTTCCTGCTGGCCTTTGTGGTCGGATTTGGGGCAACCATCAACAGCGAGCGGCGCCATCTGGTGGTGGATGAAGCCAATGCCATTGGCACCACCAACTTGCGGGCCGGCTATCTCGCTGAGCCGTACCGCACAGAGGCGCGAGATCTGCTGCGCGAGTACACGGATCTGCGCCTGGCTACGGTACGCCTGGCTGCGGTAGACCCGGCGCAGGCCGTCGCGGCCGTCACCCGCTCGGAACAGATTCACAACGAACTGTGGGCCAGCGCGGAGAAAATTGCTATGGAGAGTCCCACGCCAACGACCAGCCTGTACCTCAGCGCGCTGAATGAGGTGATCGACCGGCACGCTGAACGTATCGCTGTCGGTGTAGACATTCGGGTTCCGCCAACCGTTCTGCTGAGCTTGTATGTGGTGGCCTTGTTCACTACGTTTTTGGTTGGCGTGCAGAGCGGCGATGGCGAGAAGCGCAATTACCCGGCTCAGATCGTCCTGGTCCTGATCCTGTCAGTAGTCTTCCTATTGATTGTCGATCTCGACCGCGCTCAGGAAGGCCTGCTGCAGATCTCGCAGCAAGCCATGATCGACCTCCAGAATCAGTTGAACCCCTCACCGTGAACGGCGAGGGGAATATGAGAGCCGTAAGGTTGGGTCTGTAATCGCTACGGCTATCGGCGGATATTAAATTGCTATCAAGACAGCCAGTCCTGAGAGGACTGGCTGTCCAACAAACAAAATAAGGAGCAGAAAAATGACAATCCAAAGTTACGACACCCGCATGGGCACACTCGGCTTCACCCACGACTTTGCCAACGGCTATCCCACCCATGAAACTGTGGAGAAACTCTTCGACGAAATGGACTTTCAGCGAGCTTGCCAGCTTTATCTCTGGGCCATTCCGATTGTATCGTTTGCCCAATGGCAATATGCTCACAACGTGCAGTTGGGAGCGAAGAACGGCCAGATCGTCTATTTCGAATCCTATGAAGACAAATTGGGTGGTTTGACCTACAACGTCACCACGCCTTATGCTTTACCCTTTATCGATCTGACGGATGGCCCGTGGATCGCCCAGATGCCGGAAGGCGAAATCCGAGGAGCTGCGCATGATGCCTGGCAGATCGGCATTAGCCAAATCACCGAGCCGGGCAAATACCTGTTTGTCGGCCCCGGCCAGGAAGCGCCTGCTGGGACTAAGGCTGAAGGGTTTGAAGTCCATCACTCGCCTACAAACAACTTGCTGTTGGGTATTCGCCTGATGCCCGAATCCGGTGAAGAGCGTGTGGCCTTGCTTGAAAAAGTAAACATCTACCCATTTTCAGAAAAAGATAACCCCCGGCCGCGCGGCTATATTCGACCTGAAGGTAAGCCCTGGCAGGGTACGGCCCCTCGAGGAATGGAGCACTGGGAACGTCTGGCGGATATCCTGAATCGCGAGCCGGTCTTTGAACGCGACCGCCTCTTTATGGCCATGCTCAAGCCGCTAGGCATCGAAAAAGGCCAACCCTTCAAACCCAACGAACGCCAGACTAAAGTATTAACCGAAGCGGCCTTTGTTGGCGAGGCGATGGCCAAGGCCAACGACTTTTTTAACCCGCGTCTGGAAGCATCGCACTACGTGGCAGGTTCGCGCTGGGAGTACGCCACCGTGTCGCCGCCCGACCAACGCTGGGAGCATTATGATGCCCTGGATGGCCGCGCCGCCTGGTTCTACGAAGCCGTGACCAACGACATTGCTATGCACGGCCAAAAGACCGGCTGGGGCCAGGTTTACATGGCCACCTATCAAGATCACGATGGCGACTGGCTGGACGGCGGCGTCAACTATGTGCTGCACCTGCCGCCCAACGTGCCGGCCGAAGCCTTCTGGTCGATGACCCTGTACGATGTGGATACCCGCTGCATCATCAGAAACGAGCAACAGATCGCCGACCGCTCCTCCCGGATGGATTTGCTGGTCAACGCCGATGGCTCGATTGACCTTTACTTCGGCCCGGACGCCCCCACCGGTAAAGAACAAAACTGGATTCCCACCGTGGCGGGCAAAGCGTGGTTTCCTTACTTCCGGCTGTACTCGCCCAAGCAGGAATTCTTGGATAAAAGCTGGGTGCTGCCGGATATTGAGAAAGCCAATTGATTATCAGCATTGCCGGCCCGGCAACATATCATAGGTTGAGGGCTGGCAGTTCTAGGAAAGGATAGGAGCAATAAATGACTAAGCTTAATTATTGGGACGAACTACTGAATCTCGAAACGCCTGGCTATTACCTCACTGATGAGTCGGCCGCGCGGATACACGCTGAAATCGACTTCCAGCGGGCGTGTCAGGCATACCTGTGGGCTTTGCCGGCCATGAACCTGTACTCGATGCGCGAAGGCTCCGAGCGGGCATTTGGGCGCGGCAACCATATCCTGCCGATCTGGAAAGGCCGCCTAAAGGCGACGACGAAGGTGACGACACCCAATTCAGACGTCATCTATGCCATGGGCTATGTAGACCTGAAAGACGGGCCTGTGGTGATTGAGGTGCCTGCCGGGGTCCAGGGCCTGCTGGACGACTTCTGGCACCGCCCGATTACCGACTGCGGCCTGCCCGGACCCGATAAGGGGCAAGGCGGCAAATATCTGCTGCTACCGCCTGATTACGAAGGCCCGTTGTCTGAGCCAATGTGGTATCGGACCGAACCGGATGGCACCGAGGCCCTGTATTACACCTTCCCGGTGCGTACCTACGGTGTGTTGGTATTCTGGCGGGCGTTTCTCGGTGAAGGCGGTTCGACAGAAAAGGGCGTGGGCATCATCGAGCAGACAAAAATCTATCACTGGGGCAAGCGGGACTCAGCGCCCGAGATGCAGTTCCCGGATGCCACCGAGGTGGAAGTCCAAATGCTGATCCCGAACGTGACCCGCGGCGACGAGCCGTACCGCTACTTTGAGAATCTGGCCAACTTCATCAACTATGAATATGTTGCGCCGGAAGAGTTCGACATGCGCGGTATGTTGCGGACGCTGGGGATTGTGAAGGGGCAGCCCTTTGAGCCGGATGAGCGGATGAAGGATATCTTGAGCAAGGCATCCATCGTGGCCTACAATATGTCCCGAGCCAATCGTTACGCCACCCGGATCAAAGAAGCGCCAATCTGGCCGGATCGACAGTTTGAGCAGGGCTTCATTGGGGAGAGCATGGACTTTGTTGAAGAGACATACAATAACCTCGACGCCCGGGCCGCGTTTTTCCACTTCGCCTACTCTTCCAGCGAGGCCATGGTGAAGCATCTCGTCAATGCCGGGGCCAAATATCCACTGACCTTCCGCGACGCCGACGGCAACTACTTGATGGGCGAGCACAGCTACAGGATGAACATTCCGGCGGACCAGCCGGCGGTACTGTTCTGGTCCGTGGCCATCTATTCTGCCTTTGATGCTGCAGGTCTCGACAACGGCCAAAAATTCCCGTCGCTCAACAGCCTCGATGACCTGGTCTTCAATGACGATGGCTCAGTTGACTTCTACTTTGGGCCTGAACTCCCGGAAGGCGCGCCAGAGTCCAACTACCTCAGAACCATTCCCGACGAGGGTTTCTTCATCATCCTGCGGCTCTACGGTACCCGCCGTGAGTATTACGAAGGAACCTGGAAGCCCGGCGACCTGGAGAAGATCGGCTAAAGGCAGCGCAACCGGGATGCCGGGACACCGGTTACCCATGGTTACCCGGCCCGCGGCAGGAGTTCTGATCGTCGCGGTTATGATCGAGATGCCCGCCGGGCTGACGGTGGGGATGGTGGTGGACATGTGGCAGCAGGGCGTGACGGACCTCGGCATATTTGGGCCAAACGCTGGTAATGGAGGCGTCCATACCGTCAACAAGGTCAAGGATTTTTGGC
>JBFGLD010000736.1:0-4037 GCA_041576335.1 Anaerolineae bacterium
CCTGGCAGTTTTGTTTGTAGCGGTTTCAGTCTTGGGACATCGTCTCTTTGTCCATTATACAGGCGCCACGGTCTTAGTTTTAGCCACCCCATTTTTAGCCCAATACCACCTGCACTGGCTCATTCCGATTCTCGGGGGCCTGTGGTGGGGTGGTGCCAGCGGAGCTTGGGTCGGCGGTTTGGCCGCTGTTTGGGGTAAATTTGTGGGCGGTGTGGCCGGCCTCGATATCGATTGGCTCTTAATAGCCGGCCAGGCTCCGGATAGTCAGGTAATTTTCGCCCGCTTTCAAGCGGCTAATTCACTGGAAACCCTGATCTTACTCGTGGAACCGTTTGCCGCTTCAGCGACGATTATGCTTTACAACCTTCTTCAAGTCGTCAGCTGGGCTGCGGCAGGCGGTTTTGTCGGTTCGTTGGCGGCGCGCAAGTGGGTCAGGTATCGCGCTCCGTGGTCCACCTTGGTGGTGACCACCGGGGGCGGGTTAATAATGATCGTAACCCATTTGGGTCTACCTCATTGGCTTAATGAAGCGATGACACCCGCTACCACCGCCATCTTACGAGATCCGGCCGGTCCACTTTTTTCGTTACTTATGATTATTTTTGTTGGTACGACGATCCACAGCCTGCGCGAATCGCTGGATCTACCTGTAGCGCCATCAAAACGTTTTCAGAAAAAGGATAAGGACAAAGCCCGAAAAAGGAAATTTAATCCGGCTGCGCTATTTCAACGTAATAGGATCGTGGGCCAACAAAGTATGGGCCACGAAAAACCTGTTCAATCCAGCGATTTCGATCGCACCCGACGCCCCATTCGCATCCCTCACCACAGCGAACTACCAGAATGGGAACCACCTAACGAGGAATCCGGACTAATCATGCTAGAAATTGATTAGGGGCTGGCACGATGGCAACGAGATTGCAGCAAACTGAACATACAGAACAAGGGGTTCGCCGCCGCGCTACCAGCAAGGGCTTAAGTTTTGGGCCCATCGCCACGGCGATTACGGTTGGCACCGTCGCCGTTTTGCTTGGAGTCACCTTTATCGGGGATTGGCTGCGTACCCCCAAACTTGCGGCCGAAGTATCACCGAGTATTATTTCGCCGAACGGCGATCAAACCCAAGACGCCACAAATTTTAGCTATACCCTGAACGAAGACGCCGATGTCACGGTCGCCGTTTTTGATGCCAACAACAACTACGTGCAAACGATTACTAACAACGAGTTTCAGACGCGAGGCCAACATATCGCCATCTGGAACGGCCTAAATGATCTGGGCCAGGTCATAGATGATGGACAATATCGGTTGCAGGTAACCGCCCGAGGCACGATGAGAGCTGCGACCCAGAGCGCGAACATACTGGTCGACACGAGTCCGCCAACCCTGCGCGTGGCCAATCTGGATGAGCTCAACCGGGTTCGTCAGGCAAATCTAACGGTGGAAGGACTAACCGACCCCGACGCCGTTGTCCAAATTCGGGGTGATCCATCCCTCATTCCCATCGACGCCGAAGGTAAGTTTAATATCAAACGACAATTATTGGAAGGCTCAAATGTTATTGAACTCGTGGCAACCGACCCCGCCGGAAATTCGGCGACGTTGTCACGAGAAATCGTTTTGGTTACACGCCCCCCGGAAATAACGATCGCGTCCCCGCTTAATGATGATTGGACCAACGAAAGTCTCATTACAGTGGCCGGCGTCGTTCCGCCCGGTGCCTCGCTTAAAGTAAACGGTCAGGAAGCGGTCGTGGCAGCAGATGGTACGTTTCAACGAGAAGTGATCCTTCGAGAGGGCGACAATTTCCTGCGGATCGAGGCCACCGACGATGTCGGCAATGTAGCCACGCAGGAGCTTATCTTGCACCGCAAAACTACACCCCCGCCGCTGCAGTTAAACACCGAAGACAACGCCACCTTCCAACAGTCTGAAGTGCAAATCATCGGCAAAACGGAACCTGGCGCACTGGTGACCGTGGGCGGGCAAGTTGTCGCGGTTAGCTCGCTGGGCGAGTTTCAAACCACGGTCAACCTGCAAAATGGTGAAAATTTAATTGAGGTCGTGTCCCAAGACCAAGCCGGCAACGTGACCCGGCTACAACGCCGTCTCAACTTTGAAATTACCCCACCCGAGTCGGAATTGTCTCGCGTCGCTCGAAATCTACCGGCCTTATCGTCGTACACCGTGCCGGTCTTAATTTCGCTGCCGGTCCTGCTCATTCTGGCCTATGTTTTGACTCGGCCGGTCTCGCTGGTCGTATCTTCTGAGAGCAGCAGCTTTCGCCCGGGCTTGCCGGAAGAAGGCCGCTTCTTGAGGGTCGCCATTGACCTTTCCAAACCGGCCCGCACTACGGTTGAAATTAAAGATAGGCGCGGCAATACGGTCTCAACCCTATTATACCGCCGCCATCGCAGCTCCGGCCAGCAAACTCTCCACTGGAACGGTTACGACGATTTTGGCCGGGCTGTCCCTCCGGGTGAGTACACCATCAAAGCCACGGCCAGCACCACCGGTGGTACCGTAATCGGCACACTCAACATCTCGGTCCAAGAAGATCACGCCGTCCACCGCCAATATCTCAGAAGATTGCCTTACCGCGACGACTCTCAATCTCACCGCCAGCGAGACGAATCTACGCGGACCACGACCGGCCTCAGGCGGACCACCCGCCGCCGCTAAGCCCTAAGTTTGGGAACGGTTCTCCATTTGATTAATCCTATATTCAATAACAAATAGACATAGATGCTTGCATCTGTTATGATATATTTGCATTTAGGGTTAGCTGTAATACGGGATAGGGTCTGTTCTTTAAGCTCGATAATTCACACGCCTAAGTTGCGGGGGTGCCGTTTAAGCGCGGGCAGTGGGCACCTAAGATGGCTAGGCCAATGAGTAGATCTATACAAATATCGATGTGGCCTGCTGCTCTAAGATCGGACTGCCGTTCATCAGCCCGCCTGCCGCTCCGCCATACCTGACCGTATTCAGGCCGGCCGCATATGGCATGGAGCAACAGGCGGGCAGACGGCTGATTTAGCTACTCTTGATTTCCTGCACCTCTTTACGGATATCCTGAGCTTTATTTCTCAACTCAAGCATTCCCTTGCGTACGCGGGTGCCGGCGGCTTTATTACCTTCTTTGTAAAATTTGGCAAAGTCGTTTTTCATGGACTCCAACAAGGCTGCTAATTCTTCGTAGCGATTCATAATTGTCTCCTATAAAAAAATTTTATCTGCGCCTCCCTCGTTTGGTGGTAGCGCGACTGAGTATTATAAACAAATTGTTAAAAAGGGCCAATAGGCGGAAATGATATGCGGCTAGAACAAAACAAGAGGTTCTCCGGCCGCGCTTGTCAAAAACTCATCTTCTTAATGCTGATCGTAACAGTCGTCATTTTATTTTTGCTGGGGGCGGGCGCTATTTATGGGCAAGTTTGGTTAGTGACCACGCCCTTTCGCGACCCCAAGATTGGAACTATGCCCGGTCTGTCCTATCAAGATATCTCTCTGACCGCGGCCGACGGGTTAACCATCTCGGGCTGGTACGTCCCCGGCCGGCGCTCCGAAGCGATTGTGCTGGTTCACGGCATTCATGCCAATCGAGCCTTTTTGATCCCGCAGGCGATCTTTCTGGCCAGGGCCGGCTATCATCTGGTGCTCATCGATTTACGAGGGCACGGTCGCAGCGAGGGCAGCACGCTGACTTACGGTTACCGGGAAGCGTGGGATGTTCAAGCGGCGGTTGATTACCTGACGGCTTTGCCGGAGGTCAAAAAGGTAGGGGCGCTAGGCCACTCCCTGGGAGGAGCGGCAGTGGTGCGGGCGGCCGCCAACGACGAAAGACTGCAGGCCTTGGTGGTTCAAAGCAGCTATGGCAGCTTGAACCAAGCCGCCGAGGAGACGTTTAACAATTACGCTCTCTGCCCCACAACGCCGTTTGGGCCGCTGATTATTGCCCTGAGCGAATACCGGCTCCAGATGAAAATCAGCCAGGTCGACTCGGCCCGTGATTTAGCGACGATGCCACCACGCCC
>JBFGLD010000737.1:0-4034 GCA_041576335.1 Anaerolineae bacterium
GGATCGCTTTTTCTAAGCTGCGCCGGCGTGCGGAAGAAATGCTGCGTACGCGATCGGTAGATCCGAGCGAGTTTTCGCCAGAAAATGTGCAGAAACTTGTACACGAACTCCAGCTTTACCAGAATGAGTTGGAGCTGCAAAATGAAGAACTTCTGCATGCCCAACAACAGCTTGAAGCGTCACGTAATAAATATGCCGATCTGTACGACTTTGCGCCGGTCGGATATTTTACGATTGACAAGGCAGGCACGATTCTGGAGACTAACCTGACCGGGGCGAAGATGTTGGGCTTGGAGCGCGGTGACCTAATCAATCAGGTATTGTCCCGTTTTGTAGCCAAGGCGGAACAGAATACATTTTATTTGCATCAGCGAGCACTTTTTAATACGCATCTGCCGCAGACCTGCGAGATTAGCCTGACTCGAAGGGATGGAACCCAATTCCATGCTCAACTCGAAGGCATCGCGGTCGAAAATGAAGGGGAAGGTGTTAGCCAGGCTCGCCTGGTTATGAGCGATATTACCAAGCGCAAGGAAGCCGAAGCAGCCCTCCGAAAAGCTCACGAAGATTTAGAATCACGGGTCCAACACCGCACGGCTGACTTAAGAAAAGAAATTGCCGAGCGGCAGCGCGCCGAGGAGGCCCTTCAGGCCAGTGAAGAACGATACAAACGCCTGCTCCACTCGGTAACAGACTACATTTATGCCGTTAAGGTAGAGCACGGCCGGGCAGTTGCTACCTCCCACGGCCCAAATTGTGTTGCGGTGACGGGCTATACTTCGCAAGAATACGAAGCCGATGCCCTGCTGTGGTACCAGATGGTACACGAGGAAGATCGGCAAGCAGTGACAGAACAGGCCGCTAAATTGCTGGCCGGGGAAAGGACTCCGCCTCTTGAACACCGTCTCATCCACAAAGACGGCTCGATCCGCTGGGTTAGACACACCCCGGTTTATCGCAAAAACGAAGAAGGCCTGGTTGTGGCCTACGACGGGCTGATCACCGACATCACCGAACGTAGGCGGTTAGAAGAACGTCTTACGGCCATACACGGCGTAGGACAAGAACTGACCCGGCTTCGCGATGAAGCAGCTATCCTCGCTCGAGTGCTTGAAGCAATTATTAACATCTTTCAATGTCAAGCCGCCGGCTATGGCCTGGTGAGCGAAATAACCGGCCAGACGGAACACCATTACCGTTTAGCAGACCAGGAGCCTGAACCGGTCGAAGCGCTTCAACCCGCTGTCGAACAGTCCGACCACGAGGCATACCGATTTCACGAGGACCTGCCCGCTGCGGAACTTGGTAGCAGTCCCGGCACCGAAGATAAGCCCTTACCCCTGGGTTGGTCAAACAGTTTGGAGCTAACCGTCCCGATGAAAACAGGTGAGCAGATTATTGGAGTCTTGACCGCGGTTAGCCTCAACCAAATCGACTTTACGCCCGACGACCGTCAGCTTTTGCAAACGCTGGCCGACCAAACCACGATTGCTATCGAAAATGCCCGTCTTTATCAGCAAATTCACCGCCGCGCGGAAGCAGAGCGCACTGCCCGCAGACAAGCCGACATGCTTCGCGAGGCCACGGCTGCCCTCACCTCCAGCATCGACCTTAACGAGGTTTTGGATAGTATTTTGATCCACCTGGAACGGGTAGTACCTTATAACAGTGCTTGTATTTTTCTGTGGGATGGTGAATACCTGCACGCAGTTGCCGGGCGTGGCGATCTTATTCAGGAGGTAGTAGGCTGTCGTTATTCGGTGGAAGCGGCACTCTACCAAAAGTCTGACCCTCCCGGGCATCCATTCAATTTGACAAATATGCTGCTTGGCCTGGGCAGTGACGATTGTGTCCCCGGTTGGCTAGGGGTGCCGTTGAAAGTACGAGGCGAGGTCATCGGCTATCTAACCCTCGACAGTCCGGACCCGGCCACGTATAACCAAGCTGAAACCGCTTTGGCCCAGGCCTTTGCCAACCAGGCGGCGGTGACCATCCAAAATGCTCAACTGTTCAGAGAAGTTCGCGCAGGGCACGAGCAATTGCAGTCCCTGTCGCGCCGCCTGGTGGAAGTCCAGGAGTCTGAACGACACCAGATTGCGCGCGAACTGCACGATGAGGTAGGCCAGGCACTCACCGGACTGATGGTGGGGCTCCGACTGCTGGCTAGAGAAGCGAATCAGCCCGCTGCTATTCTCGACCGCGTGGTCGAGTTGGAGCGGACAACCGACAGTGTTCTGGAGAATTTACATCGATTGGCGATGAATTTACGGCCCGCAAGTCTAGATCACCTGGGTCTGGTGGCTGCACTTCGCCAATACATTAAGACTTTTGGCTCCCAATACGGGCAGCCTACCCAGTTTGAAATGATTGGTTTTGAAGATGAGCGACTGCCAGCGTCAGTCGAAACGAACATTTATCGAATTGTACAGGAGGCCTTAACGAATGTGATCCGGCATGCGAAAGCGACCCAGGTTGACGTGGTGCTCAAGCGAGATGGAAATCAGATGTTAACGATTGTCGAGGATAACGGAATTGGATTTGATCCGGCAGCCGTGGCTCAGAACAATCGGCTGGGCCTATTGGGCATGCGCGAACGGGCCGAGATGTTAGGCGGAAAATTAAGCATCGAAAGCACGATCGGTGTGGGTACGACAATTTTTGTGGAAATCCCCAATGTCCATTCAGATACTTATCGCTGACGATCACGGCGTCATTCGGGCGGGCCTGCGAGCTCTGCTCGGTGCCGAACCTGATTTAGAGGTTGTGGGCGAGGCAGCTGACGGGCAAGAAGCGCTGCATTCAGCAAATGCGCTTCGCCCCGACGTGATCCTGCTCGACCTCAGCATGCCGGGCCTGAGCGGGATCGAGATCACCCGACGGTTGACAGAAACAATGCCCGAACTGCGCGTCATCATCCTAACCGTCCACGAAGATGAAGGCTTGCTGCGCGAGGCAATGCAGGCGGGAGCCGCCGGCTATATCGTCAAACGCGCGATTGGTTCTGAACTTATCGACGCTATTCGGACAGTTTGGAAGGGCAACCTTTACGTCCATCCCACCATGACCCGGGCATTACTAAAAGACATTTCGCCGACCCCCGACTCCGATGCACCGTCGAGTGAATCGCTCGAAGAGGCTCTAACGCCTCGCGAAATTGAAGTATTGTGCTTCATCGCCCAGGGTTACACGAATCGGCAAATCGCCGAAGCCTTAGGCATTAGCGTTCGGACCGTAGAGGGCCATCGAGCCAATCTTGTCGATAAACTGGGTTTACAAAGCCGGGTGGAGTTAATGCGCTACGCGAAGGAATACGGTTTGGTTTAATGGCTTTCTTTTGATTGACCCTTATTCAGTCGCCGAGGTCTACGTATAAACTACGTAGTTTGAATTCTGTACGCCGTGTTTTCTACGTGGTTTTGCTCACGTCCAATGCGTAATTTCTTACTGACTGCAATTCTGAAAAGCGGGAATTTTTTACGCTTCCCAATTATCGTTTTTTTTAGTATATTAGAAGTATTAAAACCACAACAGAATCCGTTGTTGGAACCTGTGCCCTAAGAATTAATCTTTCTCCGTCCAGGATACCATTGTCCGACACTCGCAAGGCGATGACTTGCCAAGCTGTGTTATCCCGGACAACATCTCAGCAGAATTTTCTCCCACTTATAATCGAATATCAAGGGACGAGCGCTACAGGTAAACGACATTCGTTAAACCTTTCGACTGTTGATGTTATTTAAAGGAGTTAGATCGTGTTAATTAATGTTAAAAGCCCTGAAAAGGAGCAGATCATGGCCGAGAAAACTATAGTTAAGTCTGGTAATACCAATTTTAGTGAGCCGAATGTAAGCGTGTTCCCTGAACAAGAGGAAATTTTCGAAGGCATAATGAGTCAATTAGGACCATCGGTGGTTGACGAAGAAACCTCCGGCTATGCTTCCAGTTTTCTTCAAACCGCCGAGCCAACAGATGGCAAGGCGGCCAAATGGCCACCCATAACAAAAGTGAGTACTTTCACCAAAGAAGAAAGCGGA